>JAGBYW010000119.1 GCA_017628555.1 Bacteroidaceae bacterium
AAGTAGTGTTGCATTCTGCTTGCCAGCAGCGTTTCCACCTCTGCAATGGAGCGCTTAATCAACTCCTTCTGCTTCTCTATCGCCTCTATCTTTGTGGCAAAGGATTGTTGGAGGGAGAGAGGGGGGAGAGGGACAATTAAATCCTCAATAATTTTACAATTTATATTAAGCATAGTTGCTCCCTTTGCAAAGGAATTTAATTGCTTAATCATAGAAGGACTTCTCATCAGTTTTAGGAAGAATGTTCTATTAATATCATGTAACAACCTTACATACAAACTCCCTGTTCCACAAAGAAACCCATTCTCGGCATTACCAACCAATGCACATCGCCCAATATCTCCTCTTCTAGCAAAAACAATATCACCTTCTTGCAGAATATAATTCTGAAGTTCTAATAATTTCTCATCAGACACTGTAAAGTCAATATCAGGGCAAATTTTCTCTTCTTGCATATGCACTGGGTTGACAAGAGGAATACCTCCTGATATATAATCTGAAGTATGTAAAAGACTACCAAAAGGACCTATCTTTACCATTGAGATATCCCCCAACTTCCTAACCTCCCACCCCTTTTCATTCGTCACGGGGTCTCCGAACATGTGATAGAAGATGGATTGTGCGAGTGCGTCGAGTTCCTTGATTTGCTCCCGCTTCTTCTCCAAGATGCCATTGATGCAATCCAATTCGGAAACGATACGCTCTTGCTCGGGGAGAGGGGGGATGGGGATAGGGAGTTTTTTTACTTTGTCAGCAGAAACAAAATCAATAGTAGCCTTACCACTAAGCATCAGCAAATTTTGCTTGATGGTTGAGCAATAATGCATTAAATATTTAGGAGTTAAATAACTCTTATCTTTAATAACCAACCCATTAAATTGTTGGTTTGTTGTTAATGGTATACAAGTCAGTGCGTACTCTCCAATCGATGCCGTACAACAAAGTAGAACAGTATCCTTAGGAAAAATTCTGGATTTTTCCCATGCTAACTTAGTAATCTTTTGTTGGGTATCATTTATGTAACGTCCTTGTTTACGAATATCTTCAATCGTAAACCAAGGATATGTACCCCCCTCCCAATATAAAGGTTCTGTTCGCTTAGGAGTTGCACCACCTTGAATCTCACACACCTCCCCCAACTTCTTTATTTCCCAACCATCTTTCATACTATCCTTATTCAATGTTTGATTAAATTTATTTCCAAGCAGGAATCCACTTGGCAGGTACGGACGCACGGCTCGTGCGTCCTCAATAATCCATGGTAACAACTCACGAATCTCCTGCGCTTCCGTCCATACTTCCGCTTGAACGAGGACGCACGTGCCGTGCGTCCCTACCTTCCTGTCAAAAGGTCCTTCAGTTCTTCTGTAAAAAAGTCACCCGCAGAAGGAAGCACCGGCAAATACTCATGCAAAATTAACGTAATATTTTAAGTTGCCAATTCATTAACCTACTTTTTGCCCGTACCAACAAAAAAGGGAACCACCGCTGAGGTGATTCCCTTCTTTTATTATTCAGAATACTACTCCACAAGGGATTAGTCCTGGTTCTTCTTTTCATAGTCATCCATATCGCCAACCACAATCTTGTTGAATTCACGAAGACCTGTTCCGGCGGGAATGAGGTGACCACAGATTACATTTTCCTTCATACCTTCGAGGTAGTCAGTCTTACCAGAGATAGCAGCTTCGTTGAGCACCTTTGTAGTTTCCTGGAAGGATGCTGCAGACATGAAGCTCTTCGTCTGGAGAGAAGCACGTGTGATACCCTGGAGGATCTGTGTAGAAGTTGCGGGCATTGCATCGCGAACGACAACCTGCTTGAGGTCGCGGCGCTTGAGCTGTGAGTTTTCATCACGGAGCTTGCGCGCTGTCACAATCATACCGGGCTTCATTGTTTCAGAATCACCGGCATCAACTACCACCTTCTTACCCCAGATGCGGTCGTTTTCTTCAGCGAAGTCGAGCTTGTCAACCATCTGCTGTTCGAGGAAACGAGTATCACCGGGTTCGTTAATCTGCACCTTACGCATCATCTGACGTACGATAACTTCGAAGTGCTTATCGTTGATACCTACACCCTGGAGGCGGTAAACGTCTTGAACTTCGTTTACGATATATTCCTGTACGGCAGTGGGACCCTTAATTGCAAGGATGTCACTGGGCGTAATAGAACCGTCAGAGAGGGGAGTACCAGCACGAACGTAGTCATTTTCCTGTACGAGGATCTGCTTAGAGAGGGGCACGAGGTACTTCTTCACTTCACCGAGCTTAGAAGTAACAACGATTTCGCGGTGGCCACGCTTCACGCTACCCATAGTAACTTCACCGTCGATTTCAGAAACGACTGCGGGGTTACTTGGATTACGAGCTTCGAAGAGTTCAGTAACACGGGGAAGACCACCGGTGATGTCACCTGCAGAGCTAACGGCACGAGGAATCTTAACGAGAACGTCACCAGCCTTAACCATCTGACCATCTTCGATAGCGATACGACCGTTGATGGGGAAGTTGTAGGTGCGGATGAGTTCACCATTTTCGTCAAGAATATGAGCAGAGGGCACACGTCCACGTTCCTTAGATTCGATGACGATACGTTCGCGGAGACCTGTAGCATCGTCTTCTTCAACACGGAATGTAACACCTTCGATAACGTCTTCAAACTGGATGCGACCAGCGCTTTCAGTAACGATTACGGCGTTGAAGGGGTCCCACTTAGCAATCATAGTGCCCTTTTCAACAGTGTCACCGTCGTTTACGAAGAGGTCAGAACCGTAGGGTACGTTCTGTGAAGAAAGTACGATCTTGGTGTGAGGATCTACGAAACGTACTTCAGCGAGTCGGCCTACTACCTTCTTACCGCAAACACCGTCTTCGCCAATGACGTCAACCGTGCGGAGTTCGTCGAACTCAAGGCGGCAGTCGTTCTTAGCTACGATAGTAGCATTAGCAGCAGCACCACCCGCGATACCACCGGCGTGGAAGGTACGGAGTGTCAACTGAGTACCAGGTTCACCGATTGACTGTGCAGCGATGACACCAACGGCTTCACCCTTCTGTACCATGCGAGAAGTAGCGAGGTTGCGACCGTAACACTTCATACATACACCGTGCTTGCTTTCGCAAGTGAGCACTGAGCGAATTTCTACGCTCTCGATGGGTGAAGCTTCGATTTCTGCCACTACTGATTCTGTGATTTCTTCGCCAGAAGCTACGAGGAGCTTACCAGTCTGAGGATGGATCACATCGTGAACAGATACACGACCGAGGATACGTTCGCCGAGTGAAGAAATCACCTTGTCACCATCGCGGAGGTCAGTACATACAAGACCACGGAGTGTGCCACAGTCTTCTTCAGTAATGATCACGTCATGGCTGACGTCAACAAGACGACGTGTGAGGTAACCTGCGTCGGCTGTCTTCAACGCGGTATCGGCAAGACCCTTACGAGCACCGTGGGTAGAGATAAAGTACTCCAACACGGACATACCTTCCTTAAAGTTAGAAAGGATCGGGTTTTCAATAGTCAAACGGCCTTCAGCACCTGCCTTCTGAGGCTTCGCCATCAAACCACGCATACCAGCGAGCTGTGCAATCTGATCGGCAGAACCACGGGCACCAGAGTCAAGCATCATGAACACGGCATTGAAACCTTGGTCGGCTTCTGTCATCTGCTTCATCAAGGTCTTCTTGATGTCAGAGTTAACGTGTGTCCATGTGTCAATTACCTGATTATAACGTTCGTTATCAGTGATGAAACCCATGTTATAGTTCATCGTGATCTGGTCGATTTCTTCGTTACCACGAGCCACGATTTCCTTCTTTTCTTCGGGGATGATGATATCGTCAAGGTTAAACGAAAGACCACCTTCGTAAGCCATGCGATAACCGAGGTTCTTAATACCATCAAGGAATTCAGCTGCGCGTGCCATACCCACACCCTTAATTACAGAGGTGATGATGCCACGGAGTGACTTCTTAGAAATAATCGTATTAACGAAACCTACTTCCTTGGGGATGATTTCGTTGACAATCACACGACCTACAGAAGTTTCAACGAGGCGACGGATGTGCATGCCTGTTTCGTCGATATCGTCAACGAGCACCTTCACGGGAGCATGAACGTCTACGCGCTTTTCGTTGTAAGCAATAATTGCTTCTTCAGGACCGTAGAATGTAAGACCTTCACCCTTAGCACCGGGACGAATCTTTGTGATGTAGTAAAGACCGAGCACCATGTCCTGAGAGGGCACTGTGATAGGCGCACCGTTCGCAGGGTTGAGGATGTTGTGGCTCTGGAGCATCAACATCTGTGCTTCGAGGATTGCTTCGTTGCTCAAGGGGAGGTGGACTGCCATCTGGTCACCGTCGAAGTCGGCGTTGAAGGCCGTACATGCGAGGGGGTGGAGCTGGATTGCCTTACCTTCAATCATCTTGGGCTGGAAGGCCTGGATACCGAGACGGTGAAGTGTCGGTGCACGGTTGAGGAGCACGGGGTGACCCTTCATTACGTGTTCGAGGATGTCCCAAACTACTGATTCACGGCGGTCAACAATACGCTTTGCACTCTTCACCGTCTTCACGATACCGCGCTCAATGAGCTTACGGATGATGAATGGCTTATAGAGTTCGGCAGCCATGAGCTTGGGAATACCACATTCGCCCATCTTCAATTCAGGACCTACGACGATAACCGAACGTGCAGAATAGTCAACACGCTTACCGAGGAGGTTCTGACGGAAACGACCCTGCTTACCCTTGAGAGAGTCAGAGAGTGACTTGAGGGGACGGTTGCTATCGCTCTTTACGGCGCTACTCTTGCGAGAGTTGTCGAAGAGTGAGTCAACAGCTTCCTGAAGCATACGCTTTTCGTTACGAAGGATGACTTCAGGTGCCTTGATCTCGAGCAAACGCTTGAGGCGGTTGTTGCGAATGAGCACACGACGATAGAGGTCGTTGAGGTCAGAAGTAGCGAAGCGACCACCATCGAGGGGAACGAGGGGACGGAGGTCAGGAGGAGTCACAGGAAGAATCTTCATGATCATCCACTCGGGACGGTTACGATCCTTGCTTGCGCGGAAAGATTCTACCACCTGAAGGCGCTTGAGGGCTTCGTTCTTGCGCTGTACAGAAGTATCTGTGTTAGCACGGTCGCGAAGTTCGTAAGAAAGGCTGTCGAGGTCGATGCGCTGGAGCAAGTCGTAAACTGCTTCTGCACCCATCTTAGCGATGAACTTGTTGGGATCGCTATCGTCCAAGTACTGATTATCCTTGGGCACCTTCTTCATCAATTCCATGTATTCATCTTCAGTGAGAAGGTCGAGCTCCTTAACAGGATTTTCTTCACTATCACCAAGCACACCGGGCTGAATAACAACGTAACGTTCGTAGTAGATAATTGAGTCGAGCTTCTTAGTAGGAATACCAAGGAGGTAACCCATCTTATTGGGGAGCGAACGGAAGTACCAGATGTGAGCAACAGGCACAACGAGTTGGATGTGACCAGCACGTTCGCGACGCACCTTCTTTTCTGTAACTTCTACACCACAACGGTCGCAGACGATACCCTTATAACGGATGCGCTTGTACTTACCGCAATGACATTCATAGTCCTTTGTAGGACCGAAAATGCGTTCGCAGAAAAGACCATCGCGCTCAGGTTTATAGGTGCGGTAGTTTATGGTTTCAGGCTTCAAAACTTCACCAAAAGAGTTCGCCTGAATTTCTTCAGGAGAAGCAAGACCAATGGTGATTTTCGTAAAGTTGTTCTTTACCTTACTTTCTCTTTTAAATGCCATATTATAATAGTGTAATTATATTTGTGGTTAAGCAACCTCACAGGGAAGGGGCAGGAAGTATCTTCACTTCCGCCCTACTCCGCTGCACGGTGTTATAACTAATCGAGCGTTACGTTCAAGCCCAAACCACGGAGTTCGTGGAGGAGGACATTGAGTGACTCGGGAATACCCGGTGTGGGGAGGGGATCACCCTTAACGATTGCTTCGTAAGCCTTCGCACGACCGGTAACATCGTCAGACTTGATAGTGAGGATTTCCTGAAGCACGTGAGAAGCACCGAAGGCTTCGATTGCCCAAACTTCCATTTCCCCGAAACGCTGACCACCGAACTGAGCCTTACCACCAAGGGGTTGCTGCGTGATGAGCGAGTACGGACCGATAGAACGAGCGTGCATCTTATCTTCTACCATGTGACCGAGTTTCAACATGTAAGTAACACCTACAGTTGCCTTCTGGTCGAAGGGATCACCTGTTGCACCATCATAAAGCTGAGTTGAACAGTAGCGGGGGAGACCTGCCTTGTCTGTCCATTCGCAGAGGTCAGAAAGTTTCGCACCGTCGAAAATGGGAGTAGCAAACTTAACGCCCAACTTCTTACCGGCAGCACCGAGTACGGCTTCAAACACCTGACCGAGGTTCATACGTGAAGGCACACCAAGGGGATTCAATACGATATCTACGGGAGTACCATCTTCGAGGAAGGGCATATCTTCCTGACGTACAATCTTAGAAACGATACCCTTGTTACCGTGACGACCTGCCATCTTATCACCTACGCCGATCTTACGCTTCTTAGCGATGTAAACCTTAGCGAGTTGGAGAATACCAGAGGGAAGTTCATCACCGATAGTAATTGCAAACTTTTCGCGCTTGAGCTTTGCATCAAACTCGTTGTACTTCTTCAAATAGTTGATTACAAGCTGACGGATGAGACGGTTTGTGCGTTCGTCTTCAGTCCAGTTGCTGAGCTGTACAGAAGTGTAGTCCAAAGAAACGAGGAGTGACTTACCGAACTTAGCACCTTCTGCGATAACTTCAGCACCGATGTTATCCTTCACGCCGAGACTTGTGTAACCCTTGGTCAACTTCAAGAGTTTTTCAACCATAGTCATCTTAAGTTCTTCAGTGTCCTGCTTGAACTTTTCATCAATCTGAGCGAGAATAACCTTATCCTGGTTCTTAGAAGCACGAGTCTTCTGCGCACGAGAATAGAGGCGCTTGTTGATAACGATACCTGAGAGTGAGGGGTTAGCCTTCAATGAAGCATCCTTCACATCACCAGCCTTATCACCGAAGATTGCACGGAGCAACTTTTCTTCAGGAGTAGGATCGCTTTCACCCTTAGGAGTAATCTTACCAATCATGATGTCCCCAGGAGTGATGCGTGCACCGATGCGAACGATACCGTTTTCATCAAGATCCTTTGTAGCATCTTCACCTACATTGGGGATGTCATTGGTAAGAGTTTCTTCACCGCGCTTTGTTTCGCGCACTTCAAGTGAATATTCATCAACATGTACAGATGTAAGGAGGTCTTCACGAACTACGCGTTCGTTAAGCACAATAGCATCTTCATAGTTGTAACCCTTCCAAGGCATATAAGCCACGAGAAGGTTGCGACCGAGTGCCAATTCTCCGTCTTCAGTAGCATAACCTTCCGTAAGAATCTGACCAGCTTCAACACGCTGTCCCTTTTCGCAAATAGGACGGAGGTCGATAGTCATGTTCTGGTTCGTACGGCGGAACTTAGGAATGAGATATTCCTTAACATTAGATTCGAATGAAACGAATTCTTCGTCTTCAGTACGGTCGTATGCTACGATGATGCGTTCTGCATCTACATATTCAATAACACCTGTACCTTCCGCAGTAATCATTGTGCGTGAGTTTTCACACACCTGGCGTTCGATACCAGTACCTACGATAGGAGCTTCAGAACGGATGAGGGGAACTGCCTGACGCATCATGTTAGATCCCATCAATGCACGGTGGGCGTCGTCGTGTTCCAAGAAGGGAATGAGCGAAGCTGCGATTGAAGCAATCTGCTGAGGAGCAACGTCCATGAGTTCTACGTTCTCAGGAGTTACAACAGGGTAATCTGCGTCCTGACGACACTTTACCTTGGGAAGAATGAAACCACCTTCATCGTTCAAGGGAGCATTACCCTGACCGATAATCTTGCCTTCTTCTTCTTCAGCACTGAGATAAACAACACCTTCATCGCTGAGGTCAACCTTTGCACCAGAAACCTTACGGTAAGGAGTCTCGATAAAGCCGAGTTCGTTAATCTTTGCGTAAACACAAAGTGAAGAAATCAAACCGATGTTGGGACCTTCAGGAGATTCGATAGGACAGAGACGACCGTAGTGAGTATAGTGTACGTCGCGCACTTCGAAACCCGCACGTTCACGTGAAAGACCACCAGGACCGAGAGCTGAAAGACGACGCTTGTGCGTTACTTCAGCAAGGGGGTTCGTCTGATCCATGAACTGTGAAAGGGCGTTCGTTCCGAAGAATGAATTGATTACGCTTGAGATAGTCTTGGCGTTAATCAAGTCCATAGGAGTGAACACTTCGTTATCACGAACATTCATGCGTTCACGAATTGTACGACTCATACGTGCCAAACCAATAGCGAACTGGTTAGAGAGCTGTTCACCAACTGTGCGTACACGGCGGTTACTCAAGTGGTCAATATCGTCCACATCAGCCTTTGAGTTAATCAACTCAACGAGGAACTTGATGATTTCGATAATGTCTTCCTTCGTCAACACACGTACATCCATGTCAGTTGAAAGGTTCAACTTGCGGTTGATACGGTAGCGACCTACTTCACCAAGGTCATAACGCTTGTCAGAGAAGAAGAGGTTGTTGATAACTTCCTTCGCACTCGCGTCGTCGGCGGGGTCTGCATTACGCAACTGACGGTAGATATAAAGAACGGCTTCCTTTTCAGAATTTGAATTATCCTTCTGAAGTGTATTGAAAATAATAGAATAATCCGTTGAAGCGCCTTCTTCCTTATGTACAAGGATAGTAGAAACACCTGCATCAAGGATGTTTTCCATATTTTCTTCAGTAATCACCTCTTCACGGTCAAGGATGATTTCATTACGTTCGATAGAAACCACTTCACCTGTGTCTTCATCAGCGAAGTCTTCTACCCAACTCTTCAACACACGCGCAGCGAGTTTTCTGCCAAGCACCTTCTTAAGAGAAGCCTTGCTTACCTTTATTTCATCTGCGAGGTCAAAGATTTGGAGAATGTCCTTATCGGTTTCAAAACCGATAGCACGGAGCAAAGTAGTTACGGGCAACTTTTTCTTACGATCGATGTACGCATACATCACATTGTTGATGTCTGTTGCAAACTCAATCCAAGATCCCTTAAAGGGAATAATGCGTGCAGAATAAAGTTGTGAACCGTTAGCATGGATACTTGACCCAAAGAACACACCAGGTGAACGGTGCAACTGCGAAACGATTACGCGCTCGGCACCATTGATAACGAAAGTACCGTTAGCAGTCATGTAAGGAATCTGACCAAGGAACACATCCTGAACGACTGTGTCGAAATCTTCATGATCAGGGTCCGTACAATACAACTTCAGTTTAGCCTTCAAAGGCACACTGTAGGTAAGGCCTCTCTCCAAGCACTCATCGATAGAGTAACGAGGAGCATCAATGTAGTAATCGAGGAACTCGAGTACAAAGTTGTTGCGCGTGTCTGCAATGGGGAAATTCTCAGCAAACACCTTGTAAAGACCATCGTTCTTACGAAGTTCTGAAGGTGTGTCAAGTTGCAAGAAATCCTGGAAAGATTTCAACTGCACATCCAAGAAGTCAGGATATGCCATCGGATTCTTTACAGACGCAAAGTTTACGCGTTGATTAATTACTCTTGAAGACATAATATGTATTTCAAAATTTGTAGTGAATATCTAGAGAATCTAGAATACCTAGTGCCTCTAGAAAATCTAGGTCATCTAGAATAGCAACTACGAATATTTATTAGACACAAAAAGGTTAAGAACCCCCTACCAGAGGATTCTTAACCGTTACCCTATAGGGAATGTGATTAAGCGATTTCTACTTCAGCACCAGCTTCTTCGAGAGCCTTCTTGAGTGCTTCAGCTTCTTCCTTACCTACACCTTCCTTAAGCTTAGCGGGACAACCGTCTACAGCGTCCTTAGCTTCCTTAAGACCGAGGCCACAAGCTTCCTTCACTGCCTTAACAACCTGGAGCTTAGCTGCACCAGCGCTCTTGAGGATTACATCGAAAGAAGTCTTTTCTTCTGCAGCAGCAGCACCACCTTCAGCAGCAACTACAACAGCAGCAGCAGCGGGTTCGATTCCGTATTCTTCCTTGAGGTAAGTAGCCAATTCGTTAACTTCCTTTACAGTCAAATTTACCAATTCTTCTGCAATAGCTTTGATATCTGCCATTTTGATAAAATATTTTTTTTGTTTTTAAATCTAATTACTGTTACGATGCACATGCCAGGGATATTTTATTAAGCGGCACAAGCATCATGATGGAGCTTATTATTCTGCAGCACCTTCTTCCTTGTCGAAGCGAGCTTCGAGACCAGAGAGAATGTTGCGGAGGGGAGACTGGAGAAGACCAACGATGTCTGCGATAACTTCGTTCTTGCTCTTGATAGCGCAAAGAGTAGCGAGGTGTTCAGCACCAACGTAGAAACCTTCTTCAGCATAAGCACCCTTGAGTGCAGGAATACCTTCCTTACCGAATTCCTTAATGAGCTTCGCGGGAGCGTTTGCAACATTAGAGAAGAACAATGCTGTAGTACCCTTGAGGCAAGGCTTAAGAGCTGAGTAATCTACTTCAGCGTTATCAAATGCCTTTTCAAGAAGTGTATTCTTAGCAACAATCATCTTCACGTCAGAAGCAAAACACTTACGACGGAGGTTGCTTGTTGTTTCAGCGTTCAAGCCTGTTACGTCTACAATATAGAAGTGAGCGTATTCCTTGAGTTTTTCACCGAGTTGCTCGATGATGATAGCTTTATCTTCCTTTCTCATAACTGTCTACTAAATTAATTTTCTTCAATAGTCTTGGGGTCAACCTTGACACCACGGCTCATAGTAGAAGAAAGATAAATACTCTTAATATAGGTACCCTTAGCGGCAGAAGGCTTGAGCTTATTGATTGTAGCAATAAATTCCTTTACGTTACCTACCATCTTTTCAGTATCAAAAGACACCTTACCGATTGCAGCGTGAACGATACCAGCCTTGTCTACCTTGAAGTCGATCTTACCCTGCTTTACTTCACGTACAGCCTTGGCAACATCCATTGTTACAGTACCACTCTTGGGGTTAGGCATCAAACCACGGGGACCGAGAACGCGACCGAGCGCACCGAGCTTACCCATGATAGCAGGCATAGTGATGATAACATCAATATCTGTCCAACCACCCTTAATCTTCTCGATATATTCATCGAGACCTACATAGTCAGCACCAGCTTCCTTTGCAGCAGCTTCAGCATCGGGAGTACAGAGGCAGAGCACACGTACAGTCTTACCAGTACCGTGGGGAAGTGACACAACGCCACGAACCATCTGGTTAGCCTTACGGGGGTCAACGCCCAAGCGTACGTCGATATCGAAAGAAGCGTCAAACTTTGTTGTTGTAATCTCCTTAACAAGAGCACAAGCTTCCTTCAATGAATAAGCCTTCCCTGCTTCAATCTTGTCTGCAACCAACTTTTGGTTCTTAGTAAGTTTACTCATTGTTGTTCTAAAATTGAAGTGTTAAATAAATTAAGCGGGGAAGTCTCCCTTAACTGTGATACCCATAGAACGTGCAGTACCAGCAACGAGGCGCATAGCGCTTTCGATAGTAAAGCAGTTCAAGTCAGGCATCTTATCTTCTGCAATCGCCTTAACCTGATCCCAAGTAATTTCAGCAATCTTATTACGGTTGGGCTGTGCAGAACCACTCTTCTGCTTAGTAGCTTCAAGCAATTGAATAGCCACAGGAGGAGTCTTAACTACGAAAGTGAAAGACTTGTCATTGTAATAAGTAATGACAACAGGAAGTACCTTACCTGCCTTTTCCTGAGTTCTGGCATTGAACTGCTTGCAGAAATCCATAATATTAATACCCTTAGAACCAAGAGCAGGACCTACGGGAGGAGAAGGATTTGCAGCGCCACCTTTAATCTGTAATTTGATTAATCCAGCAACTTCTTTAGCCATTTTCTTCTAAATAATTAAATAGTTAGTATGGAAAGAATTTCGCCACCTGCGTAACATTCAGGTTATTATTCTTTCTCAACTTGAGTAAAACTAAGGTCGAGAGGTGTGTTACGACCAAAGACCTTAACGGCAACCGTCAACTTGCGTTTTTCTGTATTTACCTCTTCGATAACTCCAGAGAATCCGCTGAACGGACCGTCAGTAACCTTAACGGCTTCACCCACAGCATAAGGAATTTCGATT
>JAGBYW010000120.1 GCA_017628555.1 Bacteroidaceae bacterium
AAGGTTGTGCTCTACCAACTGAGCTATTTCCGCAAAATAAGTGAAGAGGAGGAGACTCGAACTCCCACGTCACAATTGACACTACCCCCTCAAAGTAGCGAGTCTACCAATTCCGCCACCTCTCCAGTTATGTTTTGCAGTTCTTTCCCTTGTAGTTCGTGCCCAGAACAGGACTCGAACCTGCACGTCGTGAAACACTCGCACCTGAAACGAGCGCGTCTACCATTCCGCCACCTGGGCTTGGGAAAGTTCTTGAGCGGAAAACGAGACTCGAACTCGCGACCCCAACCTTGGCAAGGTTGTGCTCTACCAACTGAGCTATTTCCGCAAATGATTTTCAGAAGAGCAGGCGCTTCTTGCTGAAATGCGAGTGCAAAGGTACGCTATTTTCTTGAATGAGCAAAAGAAAACTGTAACTTTTTTGCTTGAGGGGGTAAATTTTTGTTTTTGGAGGGGTGGGTGCTTTAGGAAATCTATATGGTATAGATGTTATAGAGTCTATAGAGGGTATAGATGCTATAGGGAGGTGATGATAAACAAAAAAAGTCCTAAGCGATTGCTTAGGACTTTCTTTTGCGGTGCGGACGGGACTCGAACCCGCGACCCCATGCGTGACAGGCATGTATTCTAACCAGGCTGAACTACCGCACCTTGTGCAAATTCGGAACTTGATTCTGGCGGTGCGGACGGGACTCGAACCCGCGACCCCATGCGTGACAGGCATGTATTCTAACCAGGCTGAACTACCGCACCAGAATGTTCTGAACCGTTGTTCCTTGTTTGCGAGTGCAAAGGTACAACTATTTTCTGAATTGACAAGGGTTGTGTGAAGTTTTTTACAGAAAAAGTTGAAAAAAACTTACGTTCTCAAATTCTTCTCCGTTGTAATGCCACGCGGGTAAGGTGGCAGCGTGATTGTAACCTGCTGATAAAAAGCATTTTTTACTCACAGGATTATTTTTCTCTGAAATGTAGGCGTAGAGCATGCGCAGACGCAATTTTTTTTGTGCGATGTCTGCCAAAAGGTGTAATGCCTGAGTGGCGAACCCTTTTTGGCGCTCGCTTTTCAGTATTGCAATCGCCACTTCTGCCCGATTGTGGGTGGGCGAGTAGTCGAAAAGGTCGATGATGCCTATGGCGGCATCGTTAGAGGTTTTGCAAATGATGAGGCGCATACTGCCCGTTTGGAAAATGTCGTTGGGCTGCTCGGCAATGTATTTGCGCAGGGCGAAGCGGGAGTAAGGCTCTACGTTGCTGTTTACTGCCCAAAGGTCGGGGGCGTTTTCAATGGTGTAGAGCAACTCTAAATCTTCGGGTTCGAGTGCACGTAAATAAATGGGCATAACTGCTGAGTTAATGGGGGAGCGCTGCGTGGAGTGGCAAGTCGGAGAAATGGGAGAGAGGAACTTAATAAAATACCTCTTCGTTAGTGATTAAAACGCCCTTCTTGGGGGAGAATATAGAGAGGTTACGTTTGTGGTTTGACGCTTCAAAGAGACGCAACACTTCTTTATTGGTGTAAACCTCGGCGTCTAAGATTAACTGCTTGATGTGGGGCGGAATTGCGTCGGCGGCTAAGGACGTGAGGCGCTGCTCAGAGAGGTGCTCGATGGAGAGTAACCATTTCTCGGCGAGGGGCAGGAGCGCTGCGTACGTTTCTTTAGTGCCTACAAAACCAAAAGTAAGTTCGGGCTCTTTCTGCGGGAAGAGGTTGCCTACCTGCTGGCGTATCAAGGCGATGAGTGCGCGAATGATGATGGCGCACTTGATGGGCACGGTGAAGAAACTGCTCAGACTGCCGTAGTGCTTGCGGAAGAAGATGAGCATTGCTTCGTAGAACACGTGGACATAGCGGTATGAACTTTTCTGAGTGCTCTCGCCCTTGTAGTGTAGGATGGGGAGCGGCAGGTAGAAGTTTTGAAAACCGCCCTCTATGATGCGGTAAGAAAGGTCTATATCTTCGCCGTACATGAAGAAGTCTTCGTCGAAACTGCCACATTGTTGCAGCGCTTTGTTGCTGACAAACATAAAGGCACCCGAGATGATTTCGATGTTGGCAGGTTTTTCCTTGTCGAGGAAACTGAGGTAGTAGCGTGCAAAGACTTTAGATTTCGGGAAGAGTAATGTCAGGCCCGACATCTTACAGAAAGACACCCACGGGGTGGGGAGTCCGCGGCGCGACTCCTTAGCAAAAGTGCCGTCGCTGCTGAGCATTTTCACGCCCAAGGCACCAAAGTTTGCCTGCTGCTGCGCAAATTGATGACATTTGCCCAAGGTGTCGGCGGTGATGAGCGTGTCGGGGTTGAGAAATAGGATGTATTCGCCACTGGCCAAGTGAACCGCCTGATTGTTCGCGCGTGAGAAACCCACGTTTCGGGCGTTCGCAATAATATGAAGGTTGGGATATTGCGATTGTGGAAACTGCTGGTGCAAATAACTCACCGACTGGTCGGTAGAAGCATTATCAACGACAAACACTTCCGCCTCCAACCCAGCAGTAGAGATGGAGGAGAAGACGGAGTGGAGGCATTGCTCGATGTAATACTTTACATTGTAGTTGACAATAATGATGGAGATTTGCACGGTGACTTCGTTTAGAGCGTGATACATGCGGGGCGTTGGGTGGCAGTGGTCGGAAACGGTCTAACCGCCTAACGCTTTTCGGGCCAACAGAAGAGGGCACCGATGAGCGTGATGATGAGGCTGTACATAGCCGACTCGTTAAACGACCCTCCATAATATATAATGAGGTTGGTGAACGCAGCGCTGAAGATAATGCCGAGTCGGCGCCCGTTCCACTTCAGGTACACTTGGCGTTGCGCCTCAGTGTCTTCGCCTGCGCGCGCCATTTCCTGCTTCTCTTTTTTGAATAGGCGCAGGGCGATGAAGATGCCGCCGAAGGTTACGATGAGGGAGATGAGACTGAGCACGTAGTTTGTTTCGGGGGTGGGAGGGATGAAACCAGAGGGCAAAACGTGCTCTTCAAACAAGAGGACGATGATGCCAAAGCTGATGCAAAGGGAGTAGAATAATGTGCGCATGAGGTAGTTAAGCGTAGGGAGAGACTGGGGTTTCGCGAAGCCACAGTGTCTTGATTTTTAATTTAATAATGTGCGGTTGATGATGGAGCGCCCGAGGGTGACTTCGTCGGTATATTCAAGGTCGTCGCCCACACTGACGCCGCGCGCCAAGACGGAGAGACGCACGCCACTGCCCGCCAGTTTGCGTTGGATGTAGAAGTTCGTCGTGTCGCCCTCCATCGTAGGGTTGAGGGCAAGGATGATTTCTTCGATGCCGCCACCGCTGACGCGGTCGATAAGTGATTGCAGCTCGAGGTCGTTGGGACCAATGCCGTCCATGGGTGAAATAACGCCACCCAAGACGTGGTAGAGTCCGCGGTATTGCCCCGTGTTTTCAATGGCCATGACGTTTTGAATGTTTTCAACTACGCAAATCGTTGCGCGGTCGCGCAGCGGGTTGGCGCAGATGTCACACTCCTCGGTGTCGGATATGTTATGGCATGTGTGACAGTATTTTACGCCGTCGGCCAAGTCGGTTAGGCTCTTGCTCAAGGCATGCACGTCTTTCGCCTCCCTGCGCAGCAGATGCAAGACAAGGCGCAAGGCCGTTTTGCGCCCGATGCCGGGAAGTTTTGATATTTCAGATACGGCTTGCTCGAGCAAACGCGAGGGGTATTGTTGGTGCATTTTTAAGAAAATTCGGGGCGCAAAAAACTATACCTATTTTCGTAAAAATTATTAGTAACATATTTTAAATTATCTTACTAATAATTTTTTTTAGGTTACTAATAATTTTGACAGAAATTGACAAAGTGTTTCGGGTGATGGTAATGCATTGAAATATAACGCACTATGTGCTGTTTTGCTGTGCGTTAAAAGTGCGCGTTTCGGGAAATGTTAAAATTTTATCCTTGGGCGGTCATTTCGTTCAACTGCTCGATGTAATTGAGAAACTCCTCGCGCCCCGTGCGCTTCTCTGCGCTCGTGATAAAGTGCGGGGGAAGTTCTTCCCATTGCTCCTTGAGCGTGTTGAGGAAAAGGGTGACGTTCTTCTTCAGTTCGCCCGCCTTGTTCTTGTCCGCCTTCGTGAAGATGATGCCAAAGGGGATGCCGTTTTCGCCCAACCATTCGATAAATTCGAGGTCAATCTTCTGCGGCGTCAGGCGTGAGTCGATGAGCACGAATAGGCACGTGAGCTGTTCGCGCTCCAGAATGTAGTGCTCTATAATGTGCTGCAATTTTTCCGTAGCCTTCTTCCCGCGCTTGGCATAGCCGTAGCCAGGAAGGTCTACCAAATGCCACTCCTTATTGATGATGAAGTGGTTGATGAGCATCGTCTTCCCCGGTGTGGAAGAGGTCATCGCCAGTCCCTTGCGCCCTGTGAGCATGTTGATAAGGCTGCTCTTCCCTACGTTACTGCGCCCAATCAGGGCGTACTCGGGAAGGGTAGTGTTGGGGCACATGTCTGCGCGGCTGTTGCTGATGAGAAATTCTGCGGATGTTATTTTCATAAGGGCGTAGGCAATGATGGGGTGTATGTAACTAATAATTAAGCGCGTGCGCGGCGTGCGCGAAAAATCAACCGCAAAATTACGCCTTTTTCCCCAATGTTTTTTTATTTTTGCCAAAATAATTGGTGGAATGAGGTGGTGAGGTTAAAGGACGTGAGGTTTTAAGGTGCCATTCGGGCGGCATTTTCTTATCACCTTAGAGCGGTGAGATGTAAGACCTATAACCATCCAGGAAATCCTTCGTAAAAAGTTATGTCTGACCGTATTAAGCAACTCAAAATCATTCTTGTAGTCGTGGCTGTGGTAATCGCAATCGCGAGTCTTGTGGTGTCTCACGCCTTGGTGCGCGACCTTTCCCGTCAGGAGCGTAACAATATGGAGGTGTGGGCAGAAGCGATGCGCTCGTTGAGTCATGCCGATATGAATACCGACCTGAATTTGGTGCTCAAGGTGATGAATGGCAATAACTATATTCCCGTGATTGTCTTGGACGACCGCGATGGGGTGATTGAGTATCGCAATATCGAACTTGATGCGGCTACGGCGGCAGATAGTACTGCCGCCCTGCAACGCATGGCGCAGCGCATGGTGCAGAAGGGGAATGTGATTGTGGTGGAGGTGACTGACCCTGAGATGGTTATACCCGTGCAAATTCGTGTGTGCTACGACGAGTCGGTGATGCTGACGCGCCTCACGCATTACCCCTATATTCAGTTGGGAGTCATCAGTCTGTTCGTCGTCGTGGCGGTATTTGCGTTGCTCGCCTCAAAGCGTGCGGAGCAGAATAAAGTATGGGTCGGGCTTTCCCGAGAAACGGCGCACCAGTTGGGAACTCCCATCTCCTCCTTGATGGCGTGGAGCGAGGTGTTGCGGGAGACGTATCCGCACGATGCAATGCTGGAAGAATTGGGTAAGGATGTGCATCGCCTTCAGGTTGTTGCAGAGCGCTTCTCGAAAATTGGGAGCAAACCAGAGTTGCGCGACGAAGACCTCTGTGCTTTGATTGCCCGGGTGGTGGAATACATCGGTCCGCGTGCCTCAAATAAGGTGGCGCTCTCGTGCAGTTACCCCGACAATGTGGTGACTGCGCGCATCTGTGCCCCACTTTTTGAGTGGGTTATAGAAAATCTGTGTAAAAATGCGATTGATGCCATGCAGGGCGAGGGGAAAATAAATATTTACATGTATCGCGTGTCAGATGCGATCTGCATCGAGGTGAGCGATACGGGAAAGGGCATTCCTAAAGATAAATTTAAGGCGGTTTTTCGACCTGGATATACTACCAAAAAACGAGGTTGGGGACTCGGATTGTCTCTTGCAAAGCGCATCGTGGAGGAGTATCACGGCGGTAAGATTTATGTGAAAGAGAGCAGTCCGAAGGGAACAACTTTTTGTATGGAATTAAAAAAATAAGACCTGCTCAAGCGCTTTGCATTCTGCACTTGAGAGGCCTTATGTAAGTTCTCGGGTGAAAGTTTCTAAGGTTCCACCTTATTATATAAATAAAAAGTGTTATCTTTGCCGTAATTATTGTGCCTATTTCCGTTTGGGATATTCTTCGCAGTAGTCTCAGAGTTAGAATTTTAGGCATAAAACAGGGAAAAGCGCCCCGACGGAACAGAGCATAACGCTTTGATAATCTGCACTGTTACATACGGGTTAAAGGGAGAAATTGTGCTCTTTTGTTGCTTATCCTAAGTGGAGGGAGACTGTGAAATTTGTATTATTTTGCCCTCCATATTCCTCAGCAATGAGGATTTCTTTTACAAACAAATAAAACTTTTTGCAAGTTCTGTTTAAAACCTAATGATTTTTCATTGGGGTGGTGTCTTCTGTCTCTTGGAGATACCTGTCAATCACCTTAAAATCTTAAAATGCCTCGTACTCAATCCCTCGAACCTAAGATTGTGCGCTTTCCCAAGGATGAGCAGAATTGGTATGTGCTGGTAGTAGCTTACCGCACGGAGCAAAAAATGCAAGCAAAACTTCGCGAGTTGGGGAAGTTAGAGGCTTTTGTGCCACTGCGTCGCACGCGCCGTCGTGATGCTCAAGGAAAATTTAGGTACGACGAAAAGGTGGCAATCAATAATTACATTTTCGTTCACACCACCTACAACCGTCTTGTCGGTCTTAAAAGGGAATTCCCTTTTGACCTGGAATACAGTTTGCTACACCGAGATGTATATCAAGAAGGTGAGAAAATTGGTCGTGCTCCTGTGGTTGTGCCTCGCGATCAAATGCTGAATTTTATTGCCGTTGCAGGAAATCAGAAAGAGCGTGTGCAATTCCTGGATGTTGAAAAACTCGATTGGGAAACAGGTCAGCGCGTGCGTATTATCGGCGGTGCCTTTGCCGGAGTAGAGGGCATCTACTTACGCACCACAAAGAAACATGAACGCCGAGTAGTGGTAAAACTCGAAGGAATTGCCGCGGTGGCAACAACAGCTTTACCGTCGGTGTTGGTAGAACCGATAGAGTAACGGAGAACTTTAGTCAATAGGTAAACGAGAGAGTTTGGGCTTTAAAGTGCAACTCCAACCTGCACGGTACTCCTCTCTTAACTCTCATAACCTCAACATTATATGAAAATAGCAGTAGCAGGCACCGGATATGTCGGTCTAAGTATGGCAACACTTCTTGCGCAGCATAATGAAGTTGTCGCCGTGGATATTGTGGCAGAGAAAGTGGAGAAAATCAACCGCCGCATCTCGCCCATTCAGGATGAATATATTGAAAAATATTTCGCAGAAGCGGAACTCAACCTTACTGCAACCTTGGATGCTGCTGCGGCATATAAAGATGCCGACTTCGTCATTATTGCGGCACCTACAAATTACGATAGTCAAAAGAATTTCTTTGACACCTCCGCTGTAGAATCGGTCATCGACCTTGTGTTGAATATCAATCCCGATGCAGTGATGGTCATCAAGAGTACGATTCCCGTAGGTTATTGCCGTAGCTTGTATGTGCGTTATGCCCAGCGTTTCGCCGCAGATGCTGCTTTGCAAGGCAAAACATTTAATCTGCTCTTCTCACCCGAGTTCCTGCGTGAAAGTAAGGCGCTTTACGACAACCTCTATCCCTCGCGCATTATTGTAGGTATCCCCAAGGTGAAGGAGCAAGCAGACGATGAAAATGCAGCCATCAAAGCAGTTGCTAATCTTGAAAAATTAGAGACTGCAGCACATACTTTTGCTGCCCTCCTCCAGCAAGGAGCGATAAAGCAGGATGTTCCCACCCTCTTTATGGAACTCAAGGAGGCTGAGGCGGTAAAGTTGTTTGCAAACACCTACTTGGCGCTTCGTGTGAGTTATTTTAATGAACTGGATACGTATGCTGAAGTTAAGCGACTTGACCCTCAAGCGATTATTCAGGGCATTGGACTTGACCCCCGCATTGGTACGCATTATAATAACCCCTCATTCGGTTACGGCGGATATTGCTTACCTAAAGATACCAAGCAACTGTTGGCAAACTATCAAGATGTGCCACAAAATATGATGACAGCCATCGTTGAGAGCAACCGTACGCGTAAGGACTTCATCGCAGACCAAGTGCTTCGCCTTGCAGGTTGGTATGGTTATTCAGAACACAATCAGTACGACTCTGCTCTCAACTCTCAACTCTCAACTCTCAACTCAAAGACGGTACCCGTCATTGGTGTTTACCGCCTGACTATGAAGTCTAACTCCGACAACTTCCGTCAGAGTAGTATTCAGGGGGTTATGAAGAGAATAAAAGCCAAGGGGGCGGAAATCATCATCTATGAACCCACCCTTGAGGATGGTTCTACATTCTTCGGTAGTAAGGTAGTTAATAACCTTGAAGAATTCAAACTTCGTTCACAAGCCATCATCGCCAACCGCTACGATTCTTGCTTGGATGATGTAGAAGAAAAAGTATATACTCGCGATTTGTTTAGACGAGATTAGACTGCTTATAAGTCCCCCCATATGGTTAGTTGCTTAAGCAAGAGCATCCTTTCGCTTCTTGGGTAAGAAAATATCAGCATAAATGAATAATAGAAATCATTTTTTAGATTACCTTAAAGGATTTACCATCACTTTGGTTGTACTTGGACATTGCATCCAGTATGGTGCAGGGAGTATAATGTTGGAAGAAAGTTTATTTTATGAACATCCAATATTTAAGTTTATATATAGTTTCCATATGCCATTATTTATGATGGTTAGTGGATATTTGTTCGCATTTTCTATCAATAAAGGAATAGGATATAATATTAAACGCAGATTCAGTAGTTTGATCGTTCCTGTTCTCTCGTGGTCAATGTTGAGCTTTTTGTTTTGGTCATTTTCAAGTATTTTGAAAGGGGAACCCATTTCGATTTTGCGTCTTATAAAAACACCTTTAACTCATTTATGGTTTTTATGGGCAGTATTTTGGTCTTCGTGCATCGTGTTGTTGATTCACAAATATTTTAAGGACAGAATTTTAGTATATCTGCTGTGTATCCTCGTGTCTTTTTTTATCCCAGATGATTATAACATAAGTATGTATAAGTTTGTATTCCCTTATTTCTTAATGGGATATGCTTGGAATAAATTGGGGGGAGCAAAGAAATACACATCTAACAATGTCATCTATATAGTTTTGTTCTTTATTTTTGGAGGATTGTTGTTATTGTTTGATCGTAATAGTTATATATATATATCAGGACATTGTCTGTTAAATGACAAAATTGCTTTATTGCCTCAATTAGGGATTGATCTATATCGTTATTTAATTGGATTTGTGGGGAGCTGTTTTATGATGTTGACATTGTATAAGTTGAGTAATTTGATTAATACCAGGACCTTATGCTTTAAGCCAATAGTGTCAATTCTTGAATATTTAGGGAAAAATACTTTAGGTATATACATCATATCAGTCCATCTTAATGTTCAGTTGTTAGCGCGTATCTGTGGTCAATTTAGTCATTTGAATTTTGTATGGGTTTTAGTTGAAACAATTTTGATGATTGTCATTTGTTTGATGCTCATACATTTGATTCAAAGATACTCAATCTTAAATCGTTATTTTTTAGGTTCTCAAAAATAAATTAAGTGTAGTAGTTTATGACTTTAAAAGTACACTTTATTTATTCAGTGAAGGTTGCCCTAGGAATCAAAACTGTCTTCTTTTCCTCGTAAGGTTAGTCGCCTAAATGGAATAATGGTTTTTTAGAATAGAAATAGAACAATGAGAAATATACTTGTCACTGGTGCTGCCGGGTTTATTGGTAGCAATTTGGTTAAAGCACTATTTAAAACATTCCAGGATTTAGTAGTTGTTGGTGTAGACTGTATGAATGACTATTATGATGTCACACTAAAAGAGAATCGATTAAAGGAATTGGAAGTATATCCTAGTTTTGTATTCATAAAGGGAAACATTGCCGACAAAGTACTTATAGACAACCTTTTTGCTCAATATGATTTTGATATTGTAGTAAATTTAGCAGCTCAAGCAGGAGTTCGCTACTCTATAACTAACCCATCAGTATATATCGAGTCAAACATTATTGGATTTTACAATATTCTTGAAGCTTGCAGGCATAGTTATGATGGTGGTAAAACAGGTGTGCAGCACCTTGTTTATGCTTCGTCAAGTTCTGTTTACGGAAGTAATTCCAAAATTCCGTATAATGTAGAAGATAAAGTTGATAATCCAGTTTCGCTATATGCCGCAACCAAAAAGAGCAATGAGTTGATGGCACATGCTTATAGTAAACTTTACAATATACCTTCGACAGGACTTCGCTTCTTTACTGTATATGGTCCAGCAGGTCGACCTGATATGGCTTATTTCGGTTTTACAGAAAAATTGGTGAAGGGAGAAACAATTAAAATCTTCAATTATGGTAATTGCAAACGTGATTTTACCTACATTGATGATATTGTAGAAGGGGTTATTCGAGTAATGCAAAAGGCTCCTGAAAAGACAAATGGCGAAGATGGCCTTCCTATCCCCCCCTATGCCTTGTACAATATAGGGAATAGTAATCCCGAAAATTTGTTGGATTTCGTTACCATTCTGCAAGAAGAGTTGGTGCGTGCGGGTGTTTTACCTGTAGATTATGACTTTGAAGCACACAAAGAATTAGTCCCTATGCAACCTGGTGATGTGCCTGTTACTTATGCAGATACAAGTGCTTTAGAACGCGATTTCGGATTTAAACCCTCAACGAATTTGCGAATAGGGTTGAGGAAATTTGCAGAGTGGTATAAGTTGTTTTCGTATAATAAATAAAATTAAGAAAATATAGTTTGGGGATTATGACTTTTATTAGAGATATTTTCAATAGGTTAAGTTATGATGAAAAGGCTGGATTGCGCATAATTAGACATTCTTTTTGGAGCATTAATTGGTTAAAAACATTATGGTTTAACTTTCAAATTCTACCTTTTAAGGAGGCTTTAAAGTGTCCTGTGTTAATATCGTACAATGTAAGAGTAAAAAGCATAGGGCAAATAATGTTTACTAGTCCAACTTATCCAGGTATGATATCATTAGGAGTTGAAAAAATAACAGCCTTTGAAACAAATAGTTTACCGATAGTTTTTAATAATTGTGGTAGAATATGT
>JAGBYW010000121.1 GCA_017628555.1 Bacteroidaceae bacterium
AGGCGAAACGAAAGCAATGCTCTCCGTAGCCTTGTCCACGAAGAGGGGACTTCCGGCGAGTACATTCTCACCTTCCTTCACCACAAGCTTGGGCGTCACTCCTGTAAAGTCGGCAGGGCTGATTGCGTATTCCGCAGCCAATGGTGCTTCCTTCACCTGGAGGGGAGCTTCGCCTGCAAGGTTCAGGTCAAGTCCTTTCCTAATTTTGTACTGTCCCATTAAGAAAAACTAAGTTATAAATAAAAAAATTTTTGTTAACCCAATAGCCGTGAGACTCTAAACAACCTTAGTTAAAAAGAGACCACAGTAGGCGACAAAATTAACAAAATCTGTGCATATAGCGAAGCCCAATAAACACTTTTTAGGGTTTCAAAAGAAAAAGAAACGAATTTTACAAATTTTAGGTAGCAAAACAGCATTAAATCTTAACCTCAAAATAGTTAGTAATAAAAATTGTTAGTTAGTTAATTTGAATTTAGTCTCAAACAATTTCCACTATTTAAGTTATATCTAAACCAGTGAATTTTACATCGAAAAATTTAATAGATGGATACAATAAAAAAGTGTGAACACATTTCTGCGTTCACACATATCGAGGTGGTTGGCGGATTCGAACCGCCGTAAACGGTTTTGCAGACCGGTGACTAAGCCACTCATCCAAACCACCAAGAGAACTCTTTGTTTGAATTCGAGTGCAAAGGTACAACTTTTTTCTTTACCTCCAAACAAAACCTGTAAAAAAAGTACCTTTTTTATTATTTCTCATCAAAAAAAAGACCTCTACAATGTTAATTACCTATAAAAACCGATACTAAACACACTCATATAATATTCACACGAGCGTATATCAGAATTTATTTCTGACCGAAGTCAGATGCAACTCTGATGCACTTTGTAACGAAATAGGTAACTGGACACAACAGGCATACCAAAATGAAGAAGGTTGAATAACCAAGCATATCTTGTAAATGTCCGGCAAACAAACCTGGCAACATCATACTGAGCGCCATAAACCCTGTGCAGAAAGCATAGTGAGCAGTTTCTGATTGTCCTTTTGCAAAGTAAAGCAAGAACAACATATATGCTGTAAATCCAAATCCATAACCAAATTGTTCAACGAAGATACACGTGCCAATGAGATACAGATTTTCAGGAATGCAATATGCCATGTAAACATAAACCACATTAGGTAAAGATATGGCAGCAACCATCGGCCATTTCCACTTTCCAAAACCATCTCGTGCAATAACTATACCGCCAAGAATACCCCCAAGTAACAATCCGATAACTCCCAATGTTCCCGAAATGATGCCTACCTCTTGAGTTGTCAATCCCAAACCACCTTGTTCTATGGGTTCTATCAAAAACAGTTTACTAATTGGCGTAAGCAATGCCTCAGGGAAACGATAAAGGAGCATAAAACACAAGGCCGAGATTATCCCAGGTTTCTTAAAAAAGGTGATAATTGTTGTAATCACTCCTACCCCTTGACTCGATGTGCCATTCTCTACGTCCTTTTCCGGACGAGGCAACATATACCAATGATAACATGTTATAATGAAGAATAACGCGGCAGCAATGACAAAAGTTAAACTCCATGCCCTAGCGGGTTCTCCAAAAACAGCCTCAAGATTTCCTGCTAAAAACACAAGCAATCCCTGCCCTGCCACATTAGCAATACGATAAAACGTATTTCGAAGTCCCACATATAGTGCTTGCTCATGAGTTGATAATTGAAGCATATAAAATCCATCAGCAGCAATATCATGAGTAGCACTACTAAAAGCAATGAGCCACAAGAAAATTAACGACCATTGCATAAAAGCCGTCGTAGGAATAGACAACCCAACTCCTGCAAGTGAGACAGCAATGATTGTCTGCATGGCAAGAATCCACCAACGTTTTGTGCGAAAATGCTCAACAAAGGGACTCCAAAAGGGTTTAATTACCCATGGCAGGTATAACCATGCCACGTAAAATGATGACTGTGCATTGTCTAACCCAAGACGTTTAAACATTATTAATGCTACCGTGAGAACTATAACATTAGGTAAACCTTCCGCCAAATAAAGCGAGGGAACCCACGTCCAAGGATATTTATTTAATTTCATTTTGAATGACTAAAAAATTGAAACAATCGGAGAACTCTGAAGAGCAGAATCCTCCGACTGATTTATACGAACATAAGAATTACCAGTTACAACTTATGCAATTGCGCTTCTTTGTAATAATGAAGCAATATCTCATCATAAGTATATCCACGTTCTGCCATAACCGCGGCACCTATCTGGCAAAGTCCTACTCCATGCCCCCACCCTGCACCATAAAGGGTAAAACGTGTGGGCACACCATCAACTTCTTCACCGCGCTCAACGGAGAAGGCGGAGCTATAAAGATGACTTTCGGAAAGGGCACGGCGAATTTCAAGTTCCTTACCGATGGTGAGTTGCTTCTTCGTGCCTATGATGCGCAATTTCTTAATACGCCCACTGGCTCCGCGCTCTACGGGTTGCAGGTCGAGGATAGCACCAAAATCTTCCTCACAACGTTCAGCAAGCAGTTTTGCCAACTCGTCCTGCGTGTAATCCACGCGCCAACGGTAGAAATCCTGCGTTTCACGGTCGTAATCATTGAGCACTTGTGAGAGCAAATTAGCATCTTCCGTATTACAGAACGCTTCGGGAGCGGTGCGTATCCAAAGGTCAAAATCAAAGTTATCGGCACCAATCGCCTGATCGTCCATCTTCATATCTGCCGGTACATCGTGTACGGGATGGAGGTAAGAGAGTTCTTTATCTTCCCAACAGGTTGAATAACGCTCGGTAATACCGCCACAACACTTAGAGAAGCGTGCGTCACACACTTCGCCATCACTCACAAGCACTACTGCACGGGTAGCCTCGACAGCCTTCTCTACGAGAGGTGACGTCTGGCGCGTAATACCTTGATAGCGTTGGCAGTGGTCGTCAGCACAGACATCAAAGAGGGTGTGATCCTCACGGTCGTACCAGCGGATGAACTCGTCACCCTTACGCTGGAAACTGAAGAAACCTCCCGTGCGACCTTCTTGGCGTTCGCGGTGTTGCATCTGTGCCAAAAGCCAACTACGACTGATGACAGCATGCGCTTTCAGGAGCTCTAATGAAGCCGTAGCACTCATCTCACTACTGATTACACTTTTAAGATAATCTTCGATAGGTAACTTGTTAATTACCACCAACTTTTCCTCTTCAACAATTATGCGTAACTGACCGATAAACGTTTGCGGTTCGGAACGTTGCCAATGATAATCAATGCCGATTTGCACATTGTCAATCGTAAAGGAAGCATCGTCGGTAGCAGGCTTAAATTTGAGTTCGCTATATACATTGCCGTTCCAAAGGATACCCCCATCACGACATTCTACGATTTGTTCACCCGTCACGGTGTTGCCCTTTGCCGTATAAGGTGCATTAAGGCGGAAGGCAATTTTTTCTTCCGTCATAATACCTACTTGAATCATGGGTTCCTCTGGCATGTGGAGCGAAACGAGCGACTTTGACGTCTCTGCTTGAGCCTTTGAACGCTTGGAGCGCAGACGTTTCACAATCTGGGTAGCCTCGCTTTCGGTAATCGCCACCTCACTCAAGATAGCAGCTGCTACCTTGGGGGTGAGTTTTTCATAATCTTCTTCGCGCGGAGTAATGATTAAACCTCCCATATCAATGCTACCCGGACTGATTACAAATTGCGACTTTCCTGTTGCATGATAACACTCGGGGCGGTGTTTCTTGCGGGGGAAGACCACAAACACAACCTGGTCGCCCTCACCTGGTCCACCCTCCTGACGCCACCCGAGGATATTCACATCGGGTTCAGTCAGCCCAGCGGTATCAAACACGGACATCTGCGCTGAAAGAAGTTTGCGAAGCAGGTAATAATCGGTCTCCAACTGACAACCCTTAATTACAAAGGCGGGGCAGGCATAGCCACGAAGCTGATAAACGCCCGATTGCTTGGAAGTATACCCCATAGCATCGAGTTCAGCCTCTTCCTTGGGCGTCAGCGGGAATACCTTTTCGAGCTTCGTTTCGTAATATTTCCAATCGCGCTCAATGGGCACCACTCCACGATGTCCCGCTTGAAGATGGGCATGGTCTGGAGCCGAGGCACCACAACGGGGACCATTGTAGAAAACAAAGAAATCAGGCAATTGCCACGCCATTTTTCCAAACAAAGGCAGGAGACTCTCCAACGTCTGGGGCACATGGCGGCGCGTGGGAAGCGTCAAATGGTAAGGTAGAATGGGGAATGGATTGATGAGCACTTCATAACGCCCTTCAACAGCTATATCCATCTGCTGTTCGGAGCGATTCTTCTCACATAAGAAGCAGGGGCGCTTCTTGATTTCCTTCTTATCCACCTTGGCACCCGTTGACACAATGCGCGAGGGATTGTATTGCACAGCAAGCGTAAATTCATCGCCCTCTAATGTGCGCATCTGTACATGCTGGTGCAACTCCTCTACCCGCTCCCGTGTTTCATCCCACTGCTCCAACTGGCGCGCAAAGAAGTCGAGCACTTCTTCCTGCGTGGTGGTGTGGTTCCAACGGGCATTCATCTGGCGACGTGCCTCGATTTCAAGGGTGCGCAGACGGTCTTTGTAGGCATTATTTCGGTTGACCTTTTCAGGCGAAAGAGCCGCGTCGGAGTTACCCTCCCAACGACGACACAGATAGAGTTCGTCATAGATGCGACCGATACGGAAATGACGCGAGAAAGCCAATCCAAGGGCATAGTCTTCTCCATAACTGGTATTGGGGAAACCAATGGCGCGAAGCAATGAAGTATTAAATGCACGAGGTGCACCTAACCCATTTATACGCAGCGCGTTATTACGTCCATTATCTGGCGTCCATTCTTTATGGTCTATAATTCCAGGGGGCAGTGTTTGAAGGTTCATATCCACCATACGGTAACTACCTATCACCATCGCCGCCTTTTGCTTTTGGAAAGCGTCAACGATTTGTGCGAGCGTTGATGTTGAAGAATAGAGGTCATCAGAATCCAACTGTACGGCATAACGTCCGCAATGTTCACTGCGTATCGCCAAATCCCAACACCCACCGATACCAAGGTCGTTTTGTTCGGGAATGAGATGAACTACTCGCTCATCCGTTACCAACTCACGAAGCACTTCCGTTGTGCCGTCATCGCTATGATTATCTACAACGATAATGTTGTACGCAAAATCTGCTTCTTGAGACAACACACTCTCTACGGCATCACGAATGGTGCGCACTCGATTGCGCACAGGAATGATCACACTCGCCTCCACGGGATAAGGTGTATCATCATGGGGGAGGTCGTCAAATTCGTCGGGCGCTAAGTATGCCCCAATGCGCTTCAAGTGGTCCGTACAAGCGCGCTCATTTTCGAGTTGCACCTCACGATTCTTGGGATTCACATAGTCAAACTGCTTTTCACCGCTCTTTCTCAAGTCTGATTCTACCTCCGTATAAAGATATTCGTTGAGGTGGAAGAGTTGCCCCACACGCGAAAGATGCAAACGCAGGGCATACATTGCCGCATAGCGGTAGCGCCCTACCTTATCCAATTCAAAGAAAGACTTCAAGGCTGAAGTGCGCATTAAAATCAATCCACCAAAGTCGAAATCATCGCGCACACTACCCTCTTGGTAAGCAATCTTGGGACTCATCTCACGCTCACCATTCTTGACGCTGTAGTGGTCGGCATATACCATCACGGCAGCAGCATCTTCGGCAGCTTGACAAAGGCGTTCCAAACAACGGTAACCCAGCGTAAGCGGCTGGGGCTTCAGATACAACGCCACATAATCAGCCTTCGCTCGTGAAGCCACCTGACGGAAAAACTTTGTCCCCGTCACATTATCAGCGTGCAATACACTGACATGGTCAGCCACATCAAGTTCTTCTTCATCACGTGCTGAAGTTACAACATATAGATGATTGACAACTTCACTGTTTGCCAACAGCGCAGCCGTCTTACGAAGTTCGTCACTTTCCGTCCAAGCCAAGAAAAAGTCTATCTTGTTTTTCATATCAAGATTGCATTTTTTTACATACTCATCTGCGAAGTTAATGCAATTCAACCAATCAACAAAATTTTTACTTTGCTTAAATTAACTTTACTTATTTTCCACACGACGAGTCATAAAAAAAAGGAGCGTTTCTTTGAGTCAAAACTTTATTTTTTCGTAAGTTCGCAAGATGAAAACCCTGTATTCATTCTTACGCAACGTCGTCACCTTCTATGTTGAAGGTTTCCAGTCCATGACTTGGGGACGCACCCTGTGGATAATTATCGTGCTGAAATTGGTAATACTCTTTGCTGTGCTCCGCCCCTTCTTTTTCCAACCCGCGTTACAAGGAAGCGAGGAAGAAAAGGCCGTGATTGTTGGCGAAAATTTTAGTAAAGTATTAAAAAAGTCTTAAACTTCTTACCTCTACACCCTTTGAAACTTTAGAAACTTACACTCAAAAACTCACCCTCATGTTTCTATCTACCATCAACCCCGAAATGATTGATTGGGCGCGTGCGCAATTTGCACTCACCGCCTGTTACCACTGGTTATTCGTGCCCCTCACTTTAGGTTTAGCCGTTGTGATGGGCATCATGGAGACCATATACTATATAAAGAAAGACGCCTTTTGGAAGCAGTTAGCACAATTTTGGCAAAAGATTTTTGGCATCAACTTTGCCATAGGCGTTGCTACGGGCATCATTCTTGAATTTGAGTTTGGCACGAATTGGAGCAACTACTCTTGGTTCGTGGGCGACATCTTTGGCGCTCCTCTTGCCATTGAGGGCATTTTAGCATTCTTCATGGAGGCCACCTTCGTTGCCGTCATGTTTTTTGGTTGGGAAAAGGTGAGTCGTAGGTTTCACCTCGCCGCAACATGGATGACGGGCGTAGGCGCCACCCTCTCAGCATGGTGGATACTTGTGGCCAATAGTTGGATGCAACACCCACGCGGTATGGCGTTCAACCCTGATACGGTGCGCTACGAGATGCAAGATTTTATGGCGGTAGCATTTGCCCCCGAGGCTGTCACAAAGTTTTTCCACACCGTTTTGAGCGGATGGATGACGGGCGCCGTATTTGTCGTAGGCGTTAGTGCGTGGTACTTGCTTCGCCACCGCAACAAGCGCTTGGCCATTGAGAGTTGCAAGGTTGCAACCATCGTTGGGGTTGTTGCCACGCTGGGCGTAATGTTTACGGGCGACCGCTCGGGCATTGACATCGCGCGCTACCAACCCATGAAATTGGCAGCTGCCGAAGGGTTATACGACGGCGGTAAGGGAGCAGCGCTCTCCATCGTTCCTGGGATTGAAATTCCCCAAGCCCTCTCTTTCCTCGCCACGCACGACACAAACGGTTTTGTGCCAGGCATCAACGACATCCTTTACAGGGGTTACACCTCTCATGAGGGACACTCCGAACTCCCTGCTACAGAGAAGATGAAACTCGGCAAGCAGGCACTTGAGAACTTTAAGGCATACAGAGCAAGTCTCCCCGCCGAGCGCACCTCCGAGCAAGCGACGCTTCAAATGGACTATTTCGGCTACGGATTTATCACCCACGAGCAAGCGCTCGTTCCTCCCGTAACGCTCATTTATTGGGCATTCCGCATCATGGTAGGTGGCGGAATGTGGCTCATGGCGCTCCTGATAGCGGTGGCCTTTCTTGCTTATAAAAACAGGTTAGCCCACCACCGCTGGATTCTCTACCTCGCCCTATGGAGCACCCCTCTCGTCTTCATCGCCGGACAATGCGGATGGATTGTAGCAGAAGTGGGCAGACAACCCTGGGCTATTCAAGACCTGCTTCCCGTCAGCGCTGCCATCTCCCAACTCCCTATCTCTGCCGTGCTGACCACCTTCTGCATCTTCGTCGTCCTCTTCATCATCCTACTCATCGCCGAGGTGAGAATTATGTGCAAAGCCATTAGCGGCATGAATGCGGAATGATGTCACTCCTATTTTTTATCTCAAAATAAAACCTCATTACTATGCTATACACGCTTCAACAATATTGGTGGATTGTCGTTTCCCTCCTGGGCGGACTCCTTGTATTCCTGCTTTTTGTACAAGGAGCAAATTCGTTGATATTCACCCTCGGACGCAACGAAACGGAGCGCCTGCTCATCATCAACTCTACTGGGCGGAAGTGGGAATTTACCTTCACCACTCTGGTCACCTTCGGTGGCGCCTTTTTCGCCTCCTTCCCCTTGTTTTACAGCACCAGCTTCAGCGGAGCCTACGCCGTATGGTCGCTCATCTTGCTCACCTTCGTGGTGCAGGCCGTGAGTTACGAGTTTCAATCTAAGCCAGGCAACCTCATCGGGCGCCGTGCCTACCGCCTCATGCTCTTCATCACAGGTTGGCTCTCTCCCCTGCTTTTAGGAACCGCCGTGGGCACACTCTTTGGTGGCGCTCCCTTTAGCGTCAACAAAGACGCCATCACCCACGCACTCAACCCCGTCATCAGCACGTGGCAGGGCAACCTCTACGGATTCGAAGCCGTGTGCAATCCCTGGAACCTCCTGCTGGGAGCATCCGTATTGTTTCTCGCGCGCTGTCTGGGCGCCATGTACCTTGTCAATAACCTTGACCACACTCCGCTCATCCCCCGCTTGCGCAAATCCGTAATGACCAACGCCGCGCTTTTCCTCGCGTGCTTCATCGCCTTTCTCACGCACCTTTTGCTAAAAGACGGACTCACCTTCATCGCCGAGACCGGTGATTTTATCACTACCCCCTACAAATACCTCAACACACTATTAACACTCCCCCTCCTCGCCCTATTGCTCCTCCTGGGCGTAGCACTCGCCCTCTACGGCATTATCCGTACGGCGTTCAGCGTGCACTACAAGCGCGGCATTTGGACCGCTGGCGCTGGCACTATCCTCACCGTTCTCACCCTGCTCTGCCTTGCGGGATTGAACCACACTGCCTACTACCCCTCAACCACTGACCCGCAAAGTTCCCTCTGCATCGAGAATAGCAGTTCCAGTGCGTTCACCCTCACCACAATGACCCTCGTGTCGCTCATCATTCCCCTCGTCCTTGCCTACATTTTCTACGCATGGCGACAAATTGACCGCAAAGCGATAACCGAACAAGAACTACACGAAACGGAGCACAAATATTAACCCCTTCACCGTTTCTAAAAGCGTAGTATTCCAAAGAAGATGTAGATGTTTCAGAGAGCATGTGTGTAAAATGCACTTCAAATGCCTCAACATATTTTCTGTTTCTATTATCTACTTTCTACAGATTGGATAGTTGCAAACGTAACAATTTTTCACCTCTTCGTTTCTCCCATCACGAAACGGCAATTTGCATTTCGCAGATAATTGTATTATCTTTGCATAGCAGGAAAGGCGGTTTTACCATAATCAGTAAAACCGCCTTTCTATTTACCTGATACTCTGAT
>JAGBYW010000122.1 GCA_017628555.1 Bacteroidaceae bacterium
ATCTCAACTATCTGGCCATCTTTTAAAAGTGCCACCTTTTCATTCAGTTCCTTTTTATTCATACCATCATCTAAATAAGATTCTACTGATAGCTGTCTGGATATAGATGCAAATGTTAGACACATCTTCGACCAGATCATCATATCCACAGATTGAAAAACGGTCTTTGTAGTAACTCATTTGAGAATCAAGTATGACCGATATTCTCTCTTTGGATGATATAACGGAGCACTTACAGAAGCCAGACTCATTAAAAATGTCTGGATTAACCTCGAAATCCTGCCCGTAGCCGCTTGTAACATCGTTAGACAAGTAAATACCCATCACGCACCAAATTGCGCTCTCATGGCCGATTATTTCGACCAAATCGGGGCATAAATCGTCTACCCGTGCATCAGCACATTCAGCTATGGCGTTATAATCTGTAATTTTCATTTTTTATCCCACATTTTACGGCGTGTCATGTGTTCCTCGTAAGACAATTCTTCGTCCGTCTCCTTAAATTCACATTCTACCTTTTTTTTGTTCCAAGGTGACCAACGCATCATGTCGTAAATCTGTTGTTCGTCAAAGTTGTATATAACAGACAATAGTATGCGGTTGATGAAATCAGACCTTTTCCAATAACTACGGCCTGCTATGGCCTTTTCTGACGCTCTGATAATCTCAGGTTCCAGCCTGATAGAAATCTGTTTTTTGTTCTCCATAACCTATAAACTTGTTTTAATGAATTAAAAATTAGGGTGAAATTTTGGATGCCCGTTAGAGGGGTTTTTTACCCCTAATTCCCTCGGGCATGGGTAGGCGCGTACGCCCGCGTCCGTGGGTGGGCGCGCCCCCGAAAGAAAAATCGCTGGACTCCCTTTATTTAAAGGCTTTTCGGGACTACGCCAAAGGAAATCGCACTGCGGTACTACTGTACCGCCTGACCCGCTTCGCGGGATACGCATCAGAAGACGACAATATCGTCGAACTCGAAGCAGGCCACAGAGAGTTTGTAGACGTAACATTTCTTCATGTTGCAATAGCCATAGATGTCCTCTGAGCATAATCGAATATGGATACAATCTTTGCACCTTGGTTTTTGTTCTACGTTCATAAGACTTTGTCGTTTATTAGCAGCTGTTTTATTTCAGCTATAATCTCCAGAGCAGAGCGAGGATCACCATGCATCTTTTTATTAAGCGTGATCTGCATCGCCATTCGTTCAATCTCATCGCCCAGAGGAACGAAACGTATGCTCTGGATTGATTCGATATTCTTCAATAGAACCTCGCAGGCGTTTCTAATATCCTGCTGTGGATGCGTCATGCGGTAGACGTTCAATCGGCGGCGTAACACCTCCAAATCATTTGCAGGTTTGGAGGGCGACGGTGCGGCCGATAGCTGGTGGAATACATGACCTTGATCCCAATAGAAAAGGGTCTTATCTCGACATCGGTCTTTTCTCTTTAGCTGTCTGTCTGCATCAGAATTAACCGACACCAGAGCGTTATATGCTATGCCGTTGTGAGCACCCACATATTCCCGATATTTGAATGAGAAATAATGATAGGCCAAATCTTGAAACCGCTTCCAGATTTTATCTTTGGCGTCGAATTGTTCGAGGCGGTGCGGGATGGCCTGCTTTCGGACTTTCTTGCCGTTCTGCATTTCTATCACTAACCAACCGTCGGCCTCGGACTTCATCGAGAATTCGAGTCGCCAGATTTTGGGGTGATATAGTTCTCCGTTCGTGTCTAATTTCGTCATGCTCATTGGATTGTCAATTAAGCCGTGAAGCATCCAACAAGACTTGATATAAGGTTTGTCGTTTTTAGGTGAAGAAAGTTCAAGAGTCTTATCATAGAGTTTTGTCGATACCATTGAGGAACGGCTACCCCATGACAAGGAGTTTTCAACGCAATCGCTCCAGCCATCTTTGCCATGGGCTGTCCTCTCACATTGGTTAATCTTCCGATAAATACCCTTCATGTATCTTTGTACGAATCTCTGGGGCAGATCACCGCTGTCAAAGTATTCGAAATCGTAGCAAATATCGATGCGGTAAATTCGCTTAAAGATATAGCCATGTTTCAACAGAAAATCTCTCAGGTAGTCGACGGGGTTTCCCTGATACAGCATCCAATTGGGCAATCGCATGTGTACTGATTCAGGAACCAGCCCGCAGAAGCTTGCGTTTCCGCTTGCTGGGTTTCGTCTTATCTCCACCAGAGGATTGTTATCGACATCGACTATTGTAAACATCTCCTTGTAAACTCTCGTTCCGTATTCTCTTTCATTAACCAGATAGCCCGCTCTACGAAAGTAGTCAGCATCCATTGGGTATTTGGTGGCATCCTCTAACACATAAACCTCCAACCAATCGAGATTGACACATCTTTGCTTGACTTCAATCTCACGGGACATAAACCAATAACTAACCGTTAATCAACTTTGCACAAGCACCCACGTTGATGGGGCGTACCTTGATCGTCATTTCAGAATCTACCGAAAGAACAAATCTTTCTCCAGACGTGCGATGGTACACCTTTTTGGAACATCTGCCATTTCGCCAGATTTCGTAATATTGCTCGGTGATGTGCACGTTTATTGTGTTCCCGTTGGCGCGGTGTCTCATCTTTATGATCCATAGATATTTCACGTTAAAGTCGATTGTTTGGATATATCCGTTTTTGAGAAAGTCGAAACACTCTCGGAGTGCTTCGACTTGTGCTAAAGTGAGGTTTGTAAATTCAGAATTATTATGTTTCATTGTGCCTCACTTTTTGCTTGAGATTCTTCCTCGGCTGGTTCCTGAGCGGGCTGTACGGGCGTTACCCATCCTCGGTTATCCATCAGGAATTGATTGCCCCTCGCGTCGATCAATTCCTTTAAGTCCTCTTTCTTCATTCCCTTGGTGGGTACGTCTGTGAGATAGTATTTCTTGACCTCATGGATGGTGCCGTCAGCAGGATCTATGATCTGACGTGGCACGGCGTCATTGTTTCCTCCGCATAACTCGACTTCTACGACAGACACTTGCAGGCCTGCTTTCATCATTCTGTCCTTTTTCGAGGAATAGACTCGCAGACTGCCGTTACCTCTCACAAACACCTTGACGCCTGCTTTCAGATACGGAATCACCTTGGACTCCGCGTTTGACATAACGCAGTCTATCCAATTTGTCACATTTACTTCATGCCCCTGCTGGTCTTTGTACTTGCTGGAGTCAGCGATACGGAAAGCCACGAATTGGGAGCCGTTTGATGTTTTAACTTCGGCATCGGCTCCCAGATTGCCGATTACTTCTACTTTAAGCATAATTTAATTATAATTAAGTTACTATTTAAGTGCCTTTTGGCACTTGGATAAATCACAGAAATCTGATATTTGTTTGTTCCATGCTTCCCAATCTTCCATAAAGAAGAATGACGTTTTGGTACGTATCGGGCTGCATAGAGGATAGAGCGGTAGAGTGTCGTCTTTGCCTGCACAAAGGTCACTCAGGTCACACATGTCACACGGACAAAAACTAACGGGCTTTTCAGTGGCCACCAGCCTATAAGGCTTGCCATTGATCACCAGAATTGTATTGGGGTCTTTTAAAAATTCGGCCATAGCATCGTAGCAAAGAAAGAAACAATAGCATCAAGAACAAACAACATCGCGGCACCCAGACACAATGCGCCCACATGAAGCAATCCCGCCTTATAAGTATGGCTTAGGTGTTTACGTTTATTGGGTTGGCGCGACGTATCACGAGAAATGTGGTGGAGTTGTAAGAGATTGTCGGGATTGTTGCGGAAGCGGAACACACGTTCGTGATGGGACATCGTGGCTTGCTCTTCGAACTTCGCCCATGAATCATCGATGATTGTCCGATAGCATACCCAAATGGAGATAGAGATAAAACGGAGTGGTGACACAAATTGAGTTCCATCCGTTCTGGAATACCGTGACCGTAACTCTAACGCAGAATCAACTTCATCGCTCCACTGCTTGAAGTACCAGCCGACGTCATTACAGAACTCCCGCACTAAAGAAAAGTAGGTTGATTCTCGCAGGCTTGAACCTACCCACACTACATAAACGGTCGAACCACATTTTAAAGTGCTTGGTTCCCGCACTAAGCAAAACTTTCGTTTCATGTCGTGTCGTTTTAGGTGGTTACGTTCTCAGGGTGCGCCGATAGCTTCGAGAATCAGCACTATGAAAAATAGAATTGCAAACCATATTTCAAAGAAAAGTCCCCGTGCAGGTCTTTCGACGTTGCAACGGGGACAACGACACGAAACTTCGCGCCAAACCCTTTGCGATACGTTCAGTGGGCGTCCTCACGTTGCCACCTATCCTACGCGCTGCAAAGATACGAACTATTTTTTGAATCACAATGGGATAGGGCGAACTTTCTGCTAAATTTAGACACCATCAAAATAAGGATTATTCCGTGAAACACTTCTGTTTAAGCGGTTCCTGAGCCGTGAAACACCCCTCAAACAATCTGGAATATATCAAAAACGTCCCTTGCATCACTGCAAAGGACGTCCGACTAAACATTAATTAAAAATTCTAAATCCTAACGTTTCGGCTTCGCTTAGCCTAAATCAACAACGTAAATCCGTAACCACTATATGCGAAAAGGATTCAGTTAGGACACACATAGACCGTATCATGGACTACTTCTGTTTGCTTCGCAGAGTTCTCCCAAAGCATTTCGAATTGTCCCGTATGCCGATTGTATTGTATAATACCGTTCGACGTACACCAAACCATGTTTGGGGTTGTACAACTCTCTAATGAGAATTGTCCGCAAACCAACGCAAAAATAACCAAAACGAAAACAAAAATTTTCTTCATTATAAGTCCCTCCAAATGTTAACAGCCGGATTAATTTGTCCTACGTGTAAAGTTCTGGTTTCTATAAGACTATGCCTCCAGCCCTGATTTATTCTTTGTTAATTTTGTCTGTCAGACAAGATCATACGCACTACAGATAGTACAACGGTCTACCCTCTGGCCACACTCGACAAAGATCATGGCGTAAACCAGCGACACCATTGTCTTTTTATCCTTGAAAGAGATCTTCGTGTCTGGTGACACATTCATGTCCTTGGCCACGAAGTCTATGTACTTCTGGGTGGCGTTCTCCGATGGAGGCGCCCACCGCATGACAATCTTCCTCACGGTATCAAAAGGAGTAGTCTTGCCTGAGTATCCCGTGATATAGTTCCTCAGCAGGACAAAACCTGCCCTGATGCCGTACTCCATCGACACAAATTCCTCAAAGGACTTGTCTGTCTGGTTCTGGCGTTCGCCTTTCCAATTGTTACCCTTACGGATATTCAGCGGGTTATTGTTTCGTATTCCTCTCGGCTCCATGCTCCTAAGATATTATGTAACAACACCGACACCCTTGGGTCATTCATGAATTGTATTACGTTTCCCATGGAAGATGTTTCCTGAAACATTTTTCTTTCCATGGGAATCGTATCACAAAGAAATCCACGTGTCCCAGAAATCAGATCTGGAGATTGTATCACGTTTTCGAGGCCTACAGAAGTTTGTGATACGCCATGAGCCAGAACGGGGGCGTAATACGCGGAACCTTGGGTTACACACAGCGACAATCTCACATCACAATCCAAACAACCAGCCAGACACATGAAAGCGGATGGTATTGCAGGACGTATCACGCGCTGAGCGGATGGTACTGCAGTACGTATTACATCAGGTGAATCACTTACCTGGCTTGTATCCCACGATCGACTACCGTCGGGATATCTATCGTAAAGAGGAAGCCGACAGACTTTCAGGCGATGGCCTTGCATGGCCACAGTCCTGCAAGAATCCTCAACTTTGCGCCATGTACCTGCATTGCAGTACATCGTCATTGGCACCAGATTCGACGTGAGGTAAGTTTCCTTTAACCACTTCTTATTGCTGTCCCTATCCCCTGCACTGCATAGATGGCCACGCACATAAGACCAATTCTTGTAATCATCATCCTTAATCCTCGGCCGTGGTAACTTCGTGTCCATCTTGAAACGATTAGATGCTACCTTGTTGACGCCTGCAAAGTGCGAGGCCTCCAGAATGTAACACACTAAAGCAGGATTGTGGGTTTCCACATCGTAGTAACTAACGAACGAATCATGATTGGCCCTGATCAGGCCCTGAGCCCTCCCGTATTGTGCTCTAATCCATATCAGGAAGAACACAACAAGCAGCCACCAGAAGATTGTGCCAAATTTAGGATTGTTCATTTCTCACCTCCTTTTCTAAGCTGTCGCTCATAAGTTTTCCACTTATAATCAAGTCCGAAGATAGCAGCAGTAAGAGTAAGAAATTGCGCACACATCATTAACACGCCTGCGGCGATGTCGTGGTCTTTTGAAATGAACATCGAAGTGAATGCAAGACCGACGGCCGCGAGAAAACACCCGACGGCGACAAACACTTCTGCATTGTATTTATTAAATTCCATAGCTAATTCTTATTTAGACGTTATTTAAACAAACGGGTTTGGGTATGGTCGCACAGCTGGTGTCCCCATCCACGAACCAAATACCATGGACGGTTGATGATTCAACAAATAATTCTCTGCATCTTCGTCCCATGATTTCAGGAAATGAGACGAAATCTTCTTTCGACCCTCCAGATACGAAATAGTAAATGCTCCTATAAACGGGCACGTTTCTGCGGCCGTATCTTGCTCGAATAGTGCACCGACGTACAAGTTACGGCTATCATCGCTGACGCGCTTCCACGTCGCTCTAAGCGATTCACAGACAAAGATGTCATTGACATTCTCTGAGTTGATTGTTTCCGATATGTTGATGTGAGGATTAACCGATATAACAATGAAGTCATAGCCCGTGTGTGGATCATAAGATTCCTCTTCTGGATTGTAGACCTGCCATTCATGGAAGTACACGAAATAGACCTTATCGAGCACCGTCATGCGGTGGCGACGCAAGAAAGCTTCTATTGTCTCACCATTCATCCTGACATCAAAACGGACACCTGAAAAGAACTTGGTAGTCATGCCAGAATGCGCCCAGATTTTCCATGGCTCATCGCTGAAAAGACATTCGTCGAAAACATCGAATTGGCATGTGCCGGACGAAATCATGTATCGACCACCTAAGCACTCATAAGGTTCGCCACGATACGTCGTCGGAGGGTATAAGAATTGGTTGCCAGAATCCCAATGAACTTTGCAGTCCTGAGCGACCAAACGAAGATTAAAGCTGGAGAAAGCGTTTAGCGATTTCGACTTGTTTACACCCGATTGCATGCTAACACGCCCTACCTCTCTTAGATCACGCATCAATGCTTCGACCATAGACGTACACATCTTTTGCGCCTGCAATCGAGGTGTGATTGTCTGGGTAACGTCCTCGGCCTTGCCATACACTATCTGGGTATATGTGCCATCAGGGTTTCTTTTGACCTGATACACCACGTCACCGACCTGACCTCTAATCTTACTTCTCGTTCCTCCTACGCGTCCACTTGCCATAACTCTGAGAATTTAAAAAAGGGGTGGGGCGATAGCCCTACCCCCTGAAAGTATTTATTGCTTCCTGATCGTGGCTTAGTTACCCGTGTCAATTGGGTTGTGGTTGTCACCGCCGCCGCCCTGAGCAAGCAGACTTCCCCAAACCTGAATAACCTTGTTGTCACGAACGAGACAGATATAGCGTGTGCTATCGGTGGTGGCGTTGTTGAACGTCTTCGACACGCTGTTACCCGTGATAGTGGTCTGATCACCTGCGGCCACCGTGGTACCCAAAGCAGGCTGAGAACCGCTCACGATACCCAGAGCGTAGCTCGCGCTGTCGGTGCCAGCAGTAATGTTGGCGTTGACGGTGTTGCTACCCTCGACCAGAACGGCCTGACCGCCGTTGCCCAGCGTGCTACCGTTCACCGTAACCGATGCGATGGCACTCGGTGTTTCGGCTGAGGGCTCAGAAGAAGCAGTACCCTGCACGTAAGTTTCAGAGAGACCGAAGATGTCACCACCGTTCAGATAGTTCTCTGCGCCTACGGGGTAGGTGGGGAGAGCCACATTTGAAGAGTAGTCGTAATCCTCGCCGTCGCCCAGCACAGCAGGGTTATGGACGAACTTGCCGCCAGACTTCTTACTGATGATCAGAGCACAGCAACCAGCGATTGCGGCATTGGTGATAGCGATCACGTTAGAGGCGAGAGAGACCACAGCGGCACTATTTCCCTCGGTGGCGAAGATGTCGGCGAGGTTGTCGCTTGTGATAGCGGTAGAATCAGCCAGAGACGGATTGATGCGGAAGCGCTGGTACAGAGCTGTGCCATCAATCTGCATACCAACGAGAGTAAAATACTCCTCGACAGACATACCCAGAGCGGCCTTTAAGCCACCAATGGTAATGTTATCGGCGGCAAGAGTGATGGTAACAATTCCACTTGCCTGAGTGAGAGCCAGAGCCACGGGAAGCGATGCCTTACCGTCAGCAATCACATACTGACCGCGACGGGCGTTGCGCTCACCATAAGCCACAAGGCCGAATTTGTTACCCGTTGCGGGATTGGCTGCAATATCAGCCTTGATAAGTGCGTAGTTACGCGAGGTGAACTCGGAGAGATTACCACGTGCGCCAACGGCACCGTCGAAGCTGTGGTCGACGATAGGACGGAGAACGGCCAGAGCTTGGGCGATAGTGCTCATGATCATGCGGCCTTTCATCTGAGCCTGCGTCTGGGGGTTAGCGACTGATTCAGCCAGACTTCGGACAATCTGCTGTTTCTTTCCCTTAGCATCGCGACCAATGCTGTACACGTCCGAGCCTACGCGGCCACGGATATAGGTGCGTGTTCCACCTGATTTGGATTTACCCATGATAAATAAGTATTATGAACATGATAGTTGGCCTCTCCCCTCGGCCGTCGGGATCGGGGCATTCCCCAACGTCTGCAAAGGTACAAATTATTATTGATCGAACCAAATACGGACTTGATACGGAGCGGGTACGCGGCCGTCCGTATCACACGCGGTAATTTCATTTTACAAATTCCCCCGCCTTGGCGGGGTAAACAGCCCGTTTTCGCCCCGAAAACGGGCAGTAGATTTACAGATTCTTAACGTTTTTAACACCCGACACCCCTCAAAATACCCCAAAAAGGAACGGGCGCAGATGCGAAGCATCGAGCACGTCATGCCGCATGGCTTTCGGCCACCAAGAACTTGATGGGGCTTTGCCCCCTCGCTCGGGGCTCCGTTTGTTGATATATCCTCGCAACCCTATTTTTTTGCAGATTTAACGTGACGGTGTCTGGACGTTAGATGTCGGTTGACAATCTGCAAAAAAATAGGGGAATCAAAAAGCAAGGGAATGAGAGGCGCAGACACGGAGTGTCGAGCATGGCCACCACGGACACGCGGCATGTCGGGAGGGCGCAGGCACGGAGTGCTGAGCATGGCCACCACGAACCACCAGCAAATGTAACTATACATCATTGCTAACTCCGCCACCAGAGTAACTCGCGCCCGTGCCCTATAGGGTGCGGGCGTTTGATGGATAGTCGTAGGGCGTTGGTCGTAACCGAAAAATTTTCCCTCATTAGAATAGAGATTATGATACAATCACCCAACGGGAATTTATCCATAATCTCTATTCTAACTGAGGAAAATTTCCCCGATAGCCGTAGTTTGTCCGACCGTGGTGGCGGGCAGAAGGGTTTGCGTGCGTGCTCCTTAGAGCATCGCACAGCAATACCCGTCACGGTGTAACTAAAATCAAGGAGCATTGGTAAGCGGTAGCCGAGAAAAAATGCGGCCTATAGGCCGACACCGCTTAGAGCGACGGCCTTCGGGGACGTCGCGGGCGTCGGGCAATACAGCAGCCCGACGCGTTAAGGGGTGGTGGTCGGGGTTTGGGATGGCCTGACGGGTATTCGCGACGACCGCGACGCATGGTAACTAATTGCGCGACGACCGCGACGCATGGTAACTAATTACGCGACGACCGCGACGCAGAGTAACTAATATCCGCGTTTCGTCATCGCGTAGGGATAATTTTTGGTGTCGTCAGTGGAACAAGGTAGAGGGCGAAGTATGAGCCCGCTTTTTGAAATCTTCCGTATAAGGATTTCAAAAACCCGCAGTGAACGAAGACACGAAAATTATCCCGTAGCCGAAAAAAAATGTCCCAACCGCTCTCCCCTCATGGGGTCAATCGGAGTTCAGACTATATCGTGAATCATCGAGAATACCTCGCAAGATGGTCACGATATAGCCTGAGCCCGATTGCACCCCATGTGGGGGTTTATGGCCACGCGGCCAGAGCGGGGTGGTGGTGGGGGCTTGTGGATGGCGTAGAGGCGCAGGCGCGAAGCGGCGAGCATGGCCGCACACGGGCGAGATAATTGCGCGACGACCGCGACGCGTCACGGCCACGCGGCCAGAGCGGGGTGGTGGTGGGGGCTTGTGGATGGACGAGAGGCGCAGGCGCGAAGCGGCGAGCACGGCCGCCCATGGGCGATCAGATCTCGACGCGTATCACACAACATTTTATTTCAGCTGCTGAGATTTGTGATTCATTCTCGAACATGTATCACGCCTCAGATCATCCGCAGCAGAGATTTGTATGTACCATCTTTCGCCAGATTTCGACTCACTACCGTACGCCGTTGTTCGTCCGTGGGGGTCTGGGGGTTTACCCCCAGAAAAAAAATTTTTTTAGGGGCACCCAAACGGGCACCCCTTTCGCTCACTTTGCAGCCCTTGATAGGCTTCGAACTTTACGCCGTAGCTCCTCGGGGAAGCACTTCGCGTTCATTAGTGAAGCGAGGTCGTTTTCGGCGTCTTCAAGTCCCCACCTCGCACATGCTTCCGTTTCTGGTGTCTCTGCCATCTTGAATTGATTGTGGTAGAAGATAACCAGACGGATTTTGTCATAAACTCGCCAGCGTTCCGTGACCTCATAATCACACTCTTTCATCCACTTTTCAAGGGCTTCTAACCAGCCTTTTACGTACTCTCTTCGAAGTACTTCCTCTTTTTCTTTTCTATCCATAACTTTTAAATCAAATCAAACCAATCTAATAAATCATCACAATTGTCCCAATCTTCGTCTACTTCGTCAAAATCGACTCGTTGGGTACACTCTATGCACCATATACCATACATGTAAAACTTACATTGTGCCTGATATATGCAATCTGACCCCTGCTGTTGGGGTGTAACGTCATATTCTCTCATAGCCACATCAATAAACTTGTTTATACCTTGTCTCTCCTTTACTCACCTTGAACAATATCCATCGGGAATAGTTCAACTTATCATAGATGATAGCGAATGACTCACCGAGGGATTCTGTCTTCTCATAATGGTTTCTAACTAAGATTCTGGCAAATTCTAAAGCCTTTTCAAAAGTAGGGGCGGAGTTCCACCCCCCAAAGAAATAGATAGCGTATCTCATAATCTCTAAAAGTTTAATGTTAATTCCTGCTGATGCCAGAGAGTAAAACTCCACTTACCGACCTCTGGGCACTCCCAATGCTGTACCATACCCGTGCTGAGTAATATAATATCAGCCCACCAGAGATTAGACGGAAAGCCGTCTGTAATAATATCCATAATCATATCTTTGGCCGCATAGGATGCGCCAAAGAAGCGGTCGCAGTACTGATAACCTCTAAAGGTTACAATCTTCGTCACTGCATGTTCTTTGTCTGTCTCGTACATAATCATTTCGAATAAAGTAGCCAGACGGCCACGGATAAAACATAAAGTAAAAACATAACGCAAAGGGTTGAAGTCGAAATCATCTTTTCTTGTAAGTCACTAAATCATTCGGGAACTTCCGTTTCCACTCTCGTTTAAAGGCGTACACTTCGACCTTGCGGCGGACGGCCTTATAAAACACTCCATTAACATAAATAAGATAATTCATAATGTAATCACGAAATTAAAAGGTTAATGTATGAGATTCTAACCAGCTACGCACTTGTGCTCTCTGGCGTTCAAAATATCTGTCCCAATCACCTTGATATTTATTGTTGGTGTCTAACTTAAAACACTTCATGGCGCAATCGTCTACATCACACAGACCTTGAAGCGGACATGACTTGCAGGGGCTTAAAGGCTTCAAGTCGATACCCTGACGAAGTGCCATTTCATCATAGTTGGCACATGTGTCCGAAACGACACCATTAACAACACTCACCTGATGGGCTGGGGCAGGGGTGGCTACCCCTGCAAAACCCAATTCTAATTGAATAAACTTTGCCATAATCTAACGAATAATGATTGAACCTTGCCAAAATCTACTCTCAACAGAACAACACATTCTATCTGCCAGAGCACACAAACAAACAATTTCTCTTTCCCACATAATACGTGAGGGGTGCAATTCCAACTCATAACCGCCACAATTTTCTATAAAATGGGCAGAAGGGCTATAAGCTAACAAATCTTCCTCATCACTGACGACAACGTCACGAAAGAGACGAAACATCTTCTCAAATTCTTTTTTTGTCATAACTGAACGATATTAAAGGGTTATTAATAATTAAGCATAATACTCTTCTATCTGATACCCGAAATGCTCAAACACGTACCGTGCTAATATACGGCGATGGCAGAACTCAAACGGGGCTTCATAACAACACAACACAATATCACGGCCACCAGCCATCTTTGCCAGACGCTGGAACACTTCATAAACATTGATGGGTGCCAACACTTGCTTGATATAGCGGTTTGTGTAATGGTCGTTTCTCAGACCTTCTTTGTATTGCTTTAACAAGGCGGCTGAGGGTGCGAACTCAAAGCAAGTATAGCCCGAGTGCCAACGCGGTGAAAACCTTGCAATTGACACCACAAAGAATTTGGACTCATCCAATTTTCTTGCTATGCTAAATGATGATGTATAGATATTCATAACTTCAAAACAAATGTTTCATTGGTCTACCAAAAATTGCCATCATAGCCCTGGCGTTTGCAATCTTCTGGGCTTTGATCTGTGCCCCTCGGACATCATGCGGCCGTACGGCCACATGACGTAAAGGCGCGGCACCCGACTTATCATTCTGCGTCACCATCGCACGAACCACAACAGAACCAGCGATTAGGACACGACACACAACACTCCATGAAATCGGGAGACATAGAAGAAAAACGGGGAACCATACCTATAAGGGATGAACTCTGGAAAATTTGAACTTTAGACATAATGCGTAGGAATTTAACTTATTGAAAATGAGGTAATTATGTTTCACGTGAAACAACGTAACACAAAGGGAAGAGGGGCGGGCGGCACTACGACCGCCACACACAGAACACCAGAACACCACACGCGCCGCGAACGACAACGGAAGCTATCGAAGAGTCTGAACACACGCGCTCACGGACACGGGCGACCAACTGACGAACAGAATACAGACAGAACGGAACGGAAGAAACAGAACCATCCACACGAGTAATAACGAACTGAGCACCAGAACCGAAAACCCTGCCGCAGTAATCAAGATAATTGTCATTAAATTTTACTTTAACCATAACTTAAAACCTTTATTATTATAGTGCAAAGGTACGAAGAAATCGGCAAAAAAGCAAATAAAATCGACGAACGGGCGATATTTATCGACGTTTGGAAAAACCAGCCCCAGACCCCGCCAGATTAAAAAAAAATGACTAACGATAGCAGAACGAGACCCCGCCCGCCCCAGCAGACAGACGGAAGCCAGAGCCGACAACGATAGTTAAGCAAAGGAAGCCCCGCCAGACAGCCAGACGGAAGCAAGAACACCCAACACCCCGCCAGAAAGCCAGACTGACGCGCTATCCGCAGGGAGGAAAAAAGGCCGCAGGCCGCACACTAAACAACAAAACAAAACGGTAGCAGAACCAGACCCCGCCCGCCCCAGCAGACAGACGGAAGCCAGAGCCGACAACGGCAGTTAAGCAAAGGAAGCCCCGCCAGACAACCAGACGAAAGCAAGAACACCCAACACCCCGCCAGAAAGCCAGACTGACGCGCTATCCGCAGGGAGAAAAAAAGGCCGCAGGCCGCACACTAAACAACAAAAAAAAGAAAAAGGTTAGCAGAACCAACCCCCGCCCGCTCCAACCATGAAATGGGAACCAGAACCAGAGCGACAGCAATACCATGAAAAACACACCCCTCGGAGAGCCGTCGGAGACAACAACAGCAAAGGTAATCAAAAAATCACCCCGAGGCGATCCGACGCAATCGAAAAAGCGTCAGTCGACTCAGGGTAATTGATCTCTTTTAAAAAAATCAGATCATGGCCAATCTTCGTCTACTTCATCTTCTGGAGGGTTGCACTCGTAGAAGTACGGACATTGAACGTGGCAATAGGGCTCACTATAATTGCATGGCGGTATCGCTAACCATGCATCAACCACACGCCAACTTACTTTTCCATCAACCATAAACAAATTGTTTACTTTGGGATAAATTATCGATGGGCGAGTTTAAGATAGTAACGGTCAAAGAACGGTTTATCTAATTCGTTACATACCGTCTCGACTTCACCCCTGCAAATAGAATCAAGGTCACAAGCATCGCAGGGACGAAAATCACAACCAACATGAATCCTAAAAGCACGAAACCAATCTCCAGCAATCTCAACTATCTGGCCATCTTTTAAAAGTGCCACCTTTTCATTCAGTTCCTTTTTATTCATACCATCATCTAAATAAGATTCTACTGATAGCTGTCTGGATATAGATGCAAATGTTAGACACATCTTCGACCAGATCATC
>JAGBYW010000123.1 GCA_017628555.1 Bacteroidaceae bacterium
AAATGCGCTTGTGAACTTTGTTTTCAAGGCATTACAGATTACAGATTACAGATTACAGTTTTTTTATTTTGATACGTCAGAAACTTGAAAAATAGTACAAGAAATAAGTTATTATATATAATAAAAATTTTTATATGTCTTACGCAGAGGGAGCATGTGAGTTTCAAAATAACTGTAATCTGTAATCTGTAATGCGAGGCGGTGTCGCTTGATTTTCCGAATGGCATTCCACTTGGTAGGTAGGGACGCACGGCGCGTGCGTCCTTCATTCGCACGCTAGCCAATGGAATATGCCGATTGATGAGGACGCACGCGCCGTGCGTCCGTACTGGTCAAGTGAACTCCCGCATGAGCAGTTGCTGGGAATTTTTGATTTTTTTTAGCGCTTCTAACTGTCTGAATGTCTATTTGTTAGGCGCGGATTTTTGCTCTTTTTTGCGATGCTAAATGACAATAAATGACAAGCGGGGTGGGGTGTGTTGTAACTTTGTACTTGCAATCGAGAGTACAGAGTACAACTACCGTGCGGAGTGAAAACGCCCTGTAAGGTAGGGTGTTCAAAATTGTAAAAATTAATGAGATCGTTTTGAGGTGTATTTGGTATTGAAAATCTACTAAATCTGGTTGGTCAAGACGCCGAAGGTGTCTCCGCTAAGTAACCGGGGCGTGCGAGCGAGGCGAGTACCCCCGGTGAGGAGCACACAAGCATCGCACCCTGGAGGGGTGCCCGAGCAACGAGCAATAAGATATGTCAGGTGTTGGGGCACTCTTCCAGAGTGCGACTGCTCTCTGATACCAATCCGGGGGTATTCGCTACGCTCAAACCACCCGGTTACCGAGCGGTGACGCCTTCAGCGTCATTGAGCGAGTGAAATTCTTTAAGTTACCGAGCGGTGACGTCTTCAGCGTTATCATCAAGATAAATAAGACCGAAAATAATACTATAAAGTATTAATATTCTGTAATATATCTATGTTTCCCTAATCTTAGTAATAATGTTGATTTTGAACACCTACCTGTAAAGGCATAATCTACATGGCGAAGGGCAACGCCCTGGACAGAGTACAACTACCATGCGGTTTTTTTCACCATTCGCCCATTTTCGTCGTCTGGAAAATTCCTCACTCCTCCCTCCTCACAGCCTCCTCTTCTCCTCACTACTCCCCCTCACTTTTTAAAATAACTCCCACATATTTCTCCCTAACTTACTCTTATTTTTTTCTAATTCCCACTTACTTTTCCCCACTTCCTACTTCTTCCCAAATAACTCCCTCAAACCCTCTGAAAACTCAAAATGTGAAAAAATCTAACCTGAAGACTTCAGCATGTCTGTTTTTTCTGCTAACTTTGCACGGATAAAGTTTAACTCGTTGAAACAATAAACTAAAAACAGATATGATTAAAATTACTTTTCCTGACGGTAGCGTTCGTGAATACGAGAGCGGCGTTACTGGTTTGCAGATTGCGGAAAGTATTTCAAGTCGTTTGGCACAAGACGTGATTGCTTGTGGCGTGAACGGTGAGACGGTGGAATTAAACCGCCCCATTCTTGAAGATGCTTCTATCAATCTCTACAAGTGGGATGATGCCGAAGGTAAGCATGCCTTTTGGCACACTTCTGCACACTTGATGGCTGAAGCAATCGGTGAAATTTGGCCCGGCACTCAGTTTGGTATCGGTCCTGCTATTGAAAACGGTTTCTACTACGACGTGATGCCTCCTCAGGGCGTGAGCATCCGCGAAGAAGACTTTGCGAAGATTGAAAAGAAGATGCAGGAACTCGTGCAGAAGAAGGACGCACTCGTTCGTGAAGACATCTCAAAGGCCGACGCAATCAAGTTCTTCGCAGAGCGTGGTCAGACCTATAAGAACGAACTCATTGAAGAACTCGAAGACGGTAAGATTACGACCTACACACAGGGCGCTTACACCGACCTTTGCCGCGGGCCTCACTTGATGACAACGGCGCCCATCAAGGCGTTTAAGGTGATGAGCGTAAGTTCTGCCTACTGGCGTGGCGACGAAAAGCGCCCCCAGATGACACGCGTTTACGGCGTTTCTTTCCCCAAGAAGAAGATGCTCGACGAATACCTCCAGCTCCTTGAAGAAGCCAAGCGTCGCGACCACCGCAAGATTGGTAAGGAAATGGAACTCTTCATGTTCTCCGACCTCGTAGGTAAGGGACTTCCCATGTGGATGCCCAAGGGTACAGCCCTCCGCCTCCGCCTCGAAGACTTCCTCAAGAAGATTCAGAAGAAGTTCGGCTATCAGCAGGTGATGACACCCCACATCGGTTCGAAGAGCCTCTACGTCACTTCAGGTCACTATGCAAAGTATGGTAAGGACTCGTTCCAACCCATCCACACTCCCGAAGAAGGCGAAGAGTACATCTTGAAGCCCATGAACTGCCCTCACCACTGCGCTATCTACGCATGGAAACCCCGTTCATACAAGGAGTTGCCCATCCGTATGGCAGAGTTCGGCACCGTTTACCGCTACGAACAGAGCGGTGAGCTCCACGGTTTGACACGCGTGCGCGGTTTTACTCAAGACGATGCCCACATCTTCTGTCGCCCCGACCAGGTGAAGGACGAATTCCTCCGCGTGATGGACATCATCATGATCATCTTCAAGGCATTGAAGTTTGACAAGTTTGAAGCGCAGATTTCACTCCGCGACAAGGTAAACCGTGAGAAGTATATCGGTTCGGAAGAAAACTGGGAACGCGCAGAATCAGCCATCATCGAGGCTTGTCAGGAAAAGGGACTCCCCGCCGTTGTTGAATACGGCGAAGCAGCCTTCTACGGTCCTAAGCTCGACTTCATGGTGAAGGACGCACTCGGCCGTCGTTGGCAGTTGGGTACCATCCAGGTGGACTACAACTTGCCCGAACGCTTCGAACTCGAATACACGGGTGCTGACAACCTCAAGCACCGTCCCGTGATGATTCACCGTGCACCCTTCGGTTCGATGGAGCGCTTCACCGCCGTGCTCATTGAGCACACCGCAGGTCACTTCCCCTTGTGGTTGACACCCGACCAGGTAGCCATCCTCCCCATCTCTGAAAAGTATAACGACTATGCAGAGCAGGTGCGCTTGGCGCTCGAAGCACAAGACGTACGCGCCATCGTTGACGACCGCAACGAAAAGATCGGCCGTAAGATTCGCGATAACGAAATGAAGCACATCCCCTACCTCCTCGTAGTGGGTGAGAAGGAAGCCGCAGAAGGTCTCGTAGCCGTGCGTAAGCAGGGCGAAGGCGACCAGGGCAGCATGAGCATCGCAGACTTTGCGAAGAAGGTGAACGATGAAGTAGCAGAAATGCTTGCATTCTAATCACCCGCATACACATATATAATAATGAGTGTTGAGAATTAGGCGCCTGCTTAGTTCTCAACGCTTGTAAATAAAGGGTAGGGCGGAATTGTGAAAAAACTGAAGGAGAGGCGTGAAAAAATATAGTTAAAAGTTTTGTTGAGCGCCAAGGATTTCGTAATTTTGCACCCGATTACTGCCAAAGTGCAGAAGTAATAACCTGAAACATCAATCAATAAGTAAGATTTTTATTCTGAATGAAGAATGACAAAATGAAAGCGCAGCATCGCATCAACGGACAAATCCGTGCGCGCGAAGTGCGTATTGTAGGCGACGATATTGAGTCAGCAGTAGTGCCGACACGTGATGCGCTTCGCCTTGCAGAACAAAAGGGACTTGACCTCGTTGAAATCTCTCCCAACGCAGAGCCTCCAGTTTGTCGATTGATTGATTATTCAAAGTTCCTCTATCAACAAAAGAAGAAGCAGAAGGAACTCAAGGCAAAGCAGGTGAAGGTGGAAATCAAGGAAATTCGCTTCGGACCTCAAACCGACGAACACGACTACAACTTCAAGCTCAAGCATGCCAAGGAATTCCTTATGGAAGGCGATAAAGTGAAGGCTCACGTATTCTTCCGCGGTCGCTCCATCCTCTTTAAGGAACAAGGTGAAGTGCTCCTCCTCCGTTTTGCTAACGACCTCGAAGAAGTGGGTAAGGTAGAAAGCATGCCCAAACTCGAAGGTAAGCGCATGATTATCTACATCGCTCCCAAGAGTGTGAAGAAGGCAAGCAAGCCTGTTGAACACGAAGAGGTAGAAACTGAAAACGTGCAGAAGGCAGAAAAGAAAGCGCCCCAGCAAAAGGCAAAGAAGGAATTCACGCTCAACGTAGAAGGTGAAGACTTCTAAACCATAGCAAGGAAGCATCTCATCCCTCACCAAGCAAAAAAAAGAAATGTAGCGCGTTAAGTTTGGTATCTCACTTAACCGCACACTATAGTAATCATTAAATATTTAAAAGAAAATGCCAAAAGTAAAGACTAATTCTGGTGCTAAGAAGCGTTTCGCGCTCACTGGAACGGGTAAGATTAAGAGACATCATGCCTTCCACAGTCACATCTTGACTAAGAAGACAAAGAAGCAGAAGCGTAACCTCGTACACGACGCTATCGTTGACACAACAAACGTTAAGCAGGTTCGCGAACTCCTTTGCATGCGCTAATCCTCAAACAATTAGCACCCTTTTAATCTAAACAAACTAATTTCTAACCGAATGATTAGCAACGCAAGTCCGTTTAGTCGCAAAGCGATGTAGATTCGGCGCTAACATTCAAAAAGTACATTAACTATGCCAAGATCAGTAAATCACGTAGCTTCACGTGCTAAGAGAAAAAGAATTCTTAAGTTGACTCGCGGTTACTTCGGCGCTCGCAAGAACGTTTGGACAGTAGCAAAGAATACATGGGAAAAGGGTCTTACCTATGCTTTCCGTGACCGTCGTAACAAGAAGCGCAACTTCCGCGCTCTCTGGATTCAGCGTATCAACGCAGCAGCTCGTCTTGAAGGTATGTCATACTCTCAGCTCATGGGCGCGCTCCACAAGGCTGGTATCGAAATCAACCGTAAGGTCCTCGCTGACCTCGCGGTGAACAACCCCGAAGCGTTCAAGGCTATCGTTGCTAAGGTAAAGTAAATCCAAGCAACATTAGTGATGCCCTCTCAATCCCTTGAGAAAGTTCATCACATCAATATAAGCGACACATAAGATGAATAACCATTTCACTTATGTGTCGCTTATAGTTTGTAGAGTTACGGAATAGAAATACAAACCTATTGTTGGAATTATACCATTCGGGGATTGCGAAAAATGATGGATGCTGCTACGGCAATGATGAGCAACATGGGGTAGAAGAGGTGGGGGATGATTTCAACGGGAGAAATGCTTGCCAATCCTGCCGCCATGAGCAGTTGAGCGCCATAAGGGATAAAACCTTGCACGATGCACGAGCAGGTGTCGAGAATGCTGGCGCTACGTTTGGGAACTACACCATAGCGCTCGGCAATGTTTCTGGAGATTTCGCCTACACTCAAGATGGCGATTGTGTTGTTGGCGGTGCAAAGATTCGTAAGTCCTACCAATGTGCCAATACTAAATTCGGCTCCACGACTATTGCGAACGCGACGGGTTAACCAATGGATGAGGAAGGTAATCCCCCCGTTTTTACGGATTAACTCCAATAGTCCTCCCGCAATCATAGAGATGAGGATGAGTTCGCCCATACCGCCAATGCCGCTTGCCATGGCGCCAAACCAACCGCTGGCATCAAATGCGCCAGTTATCATGCCGATGAGTCCTGTGAAGAGGTTCCCGATGAGTAACACGAGAAGTACATCCTTCCCCAAAATGGCAAGAAGGATAACGGCAAGGTAGGGGATGACGTTAATGATTTGTGTGAAGGTAAATTCCGTGGTGTGATTGTTCGGTGTGGCGTTCAATCCCATAATGACGTAAAGCACCGTTGTAATGATTGCGGCGGGCAAAACAATTCGGAAGTTCGTCTTGAATTTGTCGCTCATGCGTACGCCTTGTGTGCGGGTCGCTACAACCGTGGTGTCGGAAATAAACGAAAGGTTATCCCCAAATAAGGCTCCACCAACGGCGGCGGCAACAATCAGCGGTGTGCTCATGCCCGTCTCCGTTGCCAGTCCTGCCGTGACGGGGGTGAGAGCAACAATCGTGCCGACCGAAGTTCCGATACTCATGCTGACGAAGCAGGAGGCAATGAATATCCCCGCAAGTAAGGCCTTCTCGGGTAAGAGTGCCAAGGTTAATTCTACGGAAGCATCGATGGCGCCCATGGCTTTCGCGCTACTCGCAAAGGCACCAGCAAGCACAAAAATCCAAACCATAAACAGCAGATTTTTGGAACCTGCTCCCTTGGAGAAGATGGAGATGCGCTCCTGAAGGGAATGGCCACGCGTAATCAGCAAAGCATAGACGGAGGTAGCGATAAACAGAATGGTGAGGGGCACTTTGTAGAAATCACCAAAGTAAAGTCCCGTACCGAGAAATAAAGTGACCAACACAAGCATCGGACTGATGCCTAAAAGTCCAATCTTGCGAGGACGTTTTCGATTTGTCATAGTTAATTATAGCGTAATAGTGGATGGAGGGTTGCTTAAATAGGTAAATTGTAGTAATTTTGTCGGCGGAAAATAGGTAAAGGGTGGGGGCGTGAGTGCGCAATGCATTTCTCTTCAGAACTTCAGAGCGTCTTAACTTTAGAACCTCAAACCCGTTAACCTCAAACCCTTACCCCCTCATAATTATGTTTACAGCAAGTAGAAAAGATCTCGCCGAACTCCTCGCCCTTTTTCGCATTGTTGAGGATATGGCGGTGGCAGAAGGAACCGTGGAGGGCACTCCTAGTGAAATGATTCCCGTGGAGGCCGTAATGCGCGAGGAAGATAAAGTAATGCGGTGCTATCGTCGTGAGGCAGACGTTATTCTTATTGAGAATGATGCCGACGACGAAGTCATTCGTGTGGATGTCTCTGAATGGGCACACATTCGCGAAGCACTATTTGAAGCCTTGCGTCAGAAGGATGATGAAAATATAGTCCTCGTGGATGATCCTGAAGAAGCATTCTTGGATAAGATAAAGATCTTCCAAATTGCGGGTACCGCAGAAGGGCAACAGCACCTCTTGTTGGCTACTCCTTCAGGATTAATGCCCAGTGTGGTTTGGTCTCGTGCGGGTGCCTTTCCCACAAAAATTTTAGATGGCGGACGTGCGGCAAATCTCAAACTCGAGCAGAC
>JAGBYW010000124.1 GCA_017628555.1 Bacteroidaceae bacterium
GGAGTGGAAGTAGAAATCAAAGTGTGATTTTAAAACAAACAATTAAAATTTAACTGAAATGCCAGGATTATTAGGAAAAAAAATCGGAATGACATCCGTGTTCAGTGCCGAGGGCAAGAATGTGCCATGCACTGTTATCGAAGTAGGTCCTTGTGTGGTAACTCAGATTAAGACTGTCGAAAAGGATGGCTATGCAGCTGTTCAGGTAGGTTTCCAGGAAGCTAAGGAGAAGAATACTTCTGCTGCGCTCAAGGGTCACTTCCAGAAGGCAGGCGTTACCCCCAAGCGTCACTTGGCCGAGTTCAAGGGTTTTGACCAGGAATTTAACTTGGGTGACACACTCACAGTTGAACTCTTCAACGATGCTACTTACGTAAACGTAGTAGGTACATCTAAGGGTAAGGGTTTCCAGGGTGTAATGAAGCGCCACGGTTTTGGTGGTGTTGGTCAGTCAACACACGGTCAGGACGACCGCGCACGCAAGCCGGGTTCTATCGGTGCTTGTTCATACCCCGCTAAGGTGTTCAAGGGTATGCGCATGGGCGGCCAGATGGGCGGCGATCGCGTAACTACACAAAACTTGCAAGTGTTAAAGGTAATTCCCGAACACAATCTCCTTCTCATTAAGGGTTCAGTTGCGGGTTGCAAAGGTTCAATCGTAATCGTTGAAAAGTAATGGAAATCAGTGTATTGAATATTAAGGGTGAAGATACCGGCAAGAAGGTTGTGCTCAACGACTCAGTATTTGGTATCACTCCCAACGATCACGTCATCTATCTCGACGTGAAGCAGTACCTCGCTGCTCAGCGCCAGGGTACAGCTAAGTCAAAGGAAAGAAGTGAACTCAGCGGTTCTACTCGTAAGCTCGGTCGCCAGAAGGGCGGTGGCGGTGCTCGCCGTGGTGATATCAACTCACCCTTGCTCGTAGGTGGTGCTCGCGTGTTTGGTCCTAAGCCCCGTAACTATGATTTCAAGCTCAATAAGAAGGTTAAGCAGCTCGCTCGTCGTAGCGCTCTCTCTTACAAGGCTCAGGAAAATGCAATCGTAGTGGTTGAAGACTTCACTTTCGAAGCTCCCAAGACTAAGGCATTCGTAGAATTGATGAATAATCTTAAGGTATCTGAAAAAAAGGTGCTTTTGGTTACTTCAGAAATTAATAAAAACGTATATTTGTCAGCACGTAACCTTCAGAAGACTCAGGTTGCCGTTGCTTCAGACATTAACACATACGGCGTACTCAACGCAGGTGTATTGGTAGTTACTGAAAGCGCGCTTGCAAATATCGAAGCAGGTTTAACAAAGTAAATTGAGGCTAAATAGATTATGGCATATATCGTAAAGCCCCTCGTCACTGAAAAGATGACAGGTATCACGGAGAAGCAGAATCAGTTTGGCTTCATCGTGCGCCCCGAAGCTAACAAGCTTCAGATTAAGGCGGAAGTAGAAGCTTTGTACGGTGTAAACGTAGTATCAGTAAACACAATGATCTACGCTGGTAAGAATAAGTCACGCTACACAAAGGCAGGCTTGATCCAGGGTCGTACAAATGCTTTCAAGAAGGCTCTCGTAACTCTCAAGGAGGGCGAAACAATTGACTTCTATAGCAATATTTAATAAGAACAATGGCAGTACGTAAATTTAAGCCCACAACACCAGGGCAGAGACACAAGGTTATTGGTACGTTCGAAGAAATTACTGCATCCGTACCAGAAAAATCTCTCGTTTGCGGTAAGAAGGCAACTGGTGGTCGCAACAACGTAGGTAAGATGACAATGCGTTACCTCGGCGGCGGTCACAAGAGAAAGTTCCGTTTCATCGATTTCAAGCGTGAGAAGGATGGTGTACCCGCAGTGGTTAAGACAATCGAGTATGATCCTAACCGTTCAGCTCGTATCGCTCTTCTCTACTACGCAGATGGTGAAAAGCGTTATATTATTGCTCCCAATGGTTTGAAAGTTGGCGACAAGTTGATGTCAGGCGCTGAAGCTGCACCCGAAGTAGGTAACGCACTTCCCCTCCAGAACATCCCTGTTGGTACAGTGATTCACAATATCGAGCTTCGTCCCGGTCAGGGCGCTCTCCTCGTTCGTTCAGCAGGTAACTTCGCTCAGCTCACTTCTCGTGAAGGTAAGTATTGCGTAATCAAGCTTCCTTCTGGTGAAACTCGTCAAATCCTCAGTGCTTGTAAGGCAACTGTAGGTAGCGTAGGTAACTCTGACCACGCTCTTGAATCTTCAGGTAAGGCAGGTCGCTCACGTTGGTTGGGTCGTCGTCCTCACAACCGTGGTGTTGTTATGAACCCTGTAGATCACCCCATGGGTGGTGGTGAAGGTCGTCAGTCAGGTGGTCACCCACGTTCACGTACAGGCTTGTATGCTAAGGGTCTCAAGACACGTGCACCTAAGAAGCAGTCAAGCAAGTATATTATCGAAAGACGTAAAAAGTAATTTCACTAACACGAGAATAAGATTATGAGTCGTTCACTTAAGAAAGGTCCCTATATCGCTGTCTCTCTCGAAAAGAAGATTCTTGCAATGAACGAAAGCGGCAAGAAGACAGTCGTTAAGACTTGGGCCAGAGCTTCAATGATATCTCCTGACTTCGTAGGACATACAGTTGCAGTTCACAACGGAAATAAGTTTATTCCTGTTTATGTTACTGAAAACATGGTAGGTCACAAGCTCGGCGAATTTGCGCCCACACGTAAGTTTGGTGGCCACGGTGGTAACAAGAAGAAGTAAACAGGCACATTCAAACCAGATTTTAAAGAAATAAAATAAATGGGAGCAAGAAAAAGACTCGCTGCTGAAGCTAGAAAGGCAGCGCTCAAGACCCAATATTTTGCAAAGTTGCAAAATTGCCCCTCTTCACCCCGCAAGATGCGTTATGTCGTTGACATGATCCGCGGTATGGAGGTAAATCGCGCACTCGGCACGCTCCGCTTCTCAAAGAAGGCTGCTTCTGCAGATGTGGAAAAGTTGTTGCGCTCAGCAATCGCTAACTGGGAACAGAAGAACGATCGCAAGGCAGAAGAAGGCGAATTGTTCGTAACACAAATTTTTGTTGATGGTGGTGCTACTCTCAAGCGTATGCGTCCTGCACCCCAGGGTAGAGGTTACAGAATTCGTAAACGTTCAAACCACGTTACAATCCACGTGGGTACTAAAAATGATTAATCTATGGGACAGAAAGTAAATCCGATTTCAAACCGACTTGGTATTATTCGTGGTTGGGATTCTAACTGGTTCGGTGGTTCTAACTTCGGTGACAATATCCTCGAAGATAGCAAAATCCGCAAGTATCTCGACGTGCGTCTCGCTAAGGCAAGCGTTTCACGCATCGTTATCGAACGCACTCCCAAACTGATTACAATTACTGTTTGCACAGCACGTCCCGGTGTTATCATCGGTAAGGCTGGTCAGGACATCGACAAGCTTAAGGAAGAACTTAAGAAGATCACTGACAAGGAAGTGCAGATCAATGTCTTCGAAATTAAGAAGCCCGACCTCGATGCAACTATCGTAGGTAAGAGCATCGCTCGCCAAGTAGAAGGCAAGATCGCTTATCGTCGTGCTATCAAGATGGCTATCCAGAACGCAATGCGTATGGGTGCTGAAGGTATCAAGGTGCAGATTTCTGGTCGTCTTAATGGCGCTGAAATCGCTCGTAGCGAAATGTTCAAGGAAGGTCGTACTCCTCTCCACACATTCCGTGCAGATATCGACTACTGCCACACTGAAGCTCTCACAAAGGTAGGTCTCCTTGGTATCAAGGTATGGATTTGCCGTGGCGAAGTTTACGGAAAGCGTGACCTCGCTCCTAACTTCACTCCTGAAAAGGAAACTGGACGCAAGGGCGAAAATAACAACAACCGCAAGTTCCGTAACAAGAAAAACAATAACCGTTAATCAGTTAGAGTATTATGTTACAACCTAAAAGAACAAAATACAGAAGACCGCATAAGGGCCGCAGCAAGGGTAATGCACAGCGTGGTAATCAGCTTGCATTCGGTAGCTTCGGTATCAAGAGCCTCGATACACACTGGCTCACTGGTCGCCAGATTGAAGCTGCGCGTATCGCAATGACACGCTACATGCAGCGTGAAGGACAGTCTTGGATTCGCATCTTCCCTGACAAACCCATCACTAAGAAGCCTGCTGACGTCCGCATGGGTAAGGGTAAGGGTGACCCCGTAGGTTACGTATTCCCCATCACTCCCGGTCGCATCATTTTCGAAATTGATGGTGTACCCTTTGAAGTAGCTAAGGAAGCGCTTCGCCTCGCAGCGCAGAAGCTCCCCGTTACTACAAAGTTCATTGTTAGACATGACTACGATAAAAACGCATAATTATGAAGATCGCAGAAATCCGTCAAATCCCAGCTAACGAGTTGGCAGAACGCCTCCAGACTGAGGTAGCTAACTACAACCAGTTGGTGCTTAACCACAGCATCACTCCTCTGGAAAATCCTGCACAGATCAAAGCGGCACGTCGTACGATTGCTAAGATGAAGACTGTGTTGAACGAACTTAACAACAAATAATCATCATCCAGATGGAAAGAAATTTAAGAAAAACAAGACAGGGTGTTGTTGTAAGCGACAAGATGGACAAGACCATCGTTGTAGCTGCTAAGTTCAAGGAAAAGCACCCCATTTATGGTAAATTCATCTCTAAGACGAAGAAGTACCATGCTCATGACGAAAAGAACGACTGCCACATTGGCGATACAGTTCTCATCATGGAAACTCGTCCCTTGAGCAAGACTAAGCGTTGGAGAGTTGTTGAAATTGTAGAAAGAGCTAAGTAATTATGATACAAGCAGAATCTAGATTGACAGTAGCTGATAACAGCGGTGCGCGCGAAGCACTTTGTATTCGTGTGCTTGGTGGTACTCGCCGCCGCTACGCTTCTGTAGGTGACGTAATCGTAGTATCTGTAAAGAGCGTGATTCCGTCAAGTGATATTAAGAAGGGTGCCGTATCGAAGGCTTTGATCGTACGTACTAAGAAGGAAATCCGTCGTGCTGATGGTTCTTACATCCGCTTTGATGACAACGCATGTGTTCTTTTGAACAATGCAGGCGAGTTGAGAGGTAGTCGTATTTTCGGTCCGGTTGCACGTGAACTTCGTGCTGCTAATATGAAGGTCGTTTCTTTGGCACCTGAGGTACTTTAATCCCCGTTTAATCGAAATAGTAATGAAATTACATATTAAGAAAGGCGACACAGTAAAGGTTCTCGCTGGTGAAGATAAGGGTAAGACAGGCGTTGTTACCAAGGTCTTCGTAGAAAAGAAGCGTGCAATCGTAGAAGGTGTCAACATGGTTTCAAAGAGCCAGAAGCCTAACGCTAAGAACCCTCAGGGAGGCATCGTGAAGATGGAAGCTCCCATCCACATTTCTAACCTCAATGTGGTAGACCCCAAGACTGGCGAAGCAACTCGTATCGGTCGTAAGTTGAACGAAAATGGCAAGCTTGTTCGCTACGCTAAAAAATCAGGAGAGGAGATCAAGTAATGAGTAACACAGCACAACTTAAGAAAGTTTACGCAGAGCAGATCGCTCCTGCTTTGATGAAGCAGTTCAACTACTCTTCTAAGATGCAGATTCCTGTGTTGAAGAAGATCGTTATCAACCAAGGTCTTGGTGTAGCAGTTGCTGACAAGAAGATCATTGACGTTGCAATCAACGAGCTCACTGCTATCACTGGTCAGAAGGCTGTAGCAACAGTTTCTAAGAAGGACGTATCAAACTTCAAGCTTCGTAAGAAGATGCCTATCGGTGTAATGGTAACACTCCGCCGTGAATGCATGTACGAATTCCTCGAAAAGTTGGTTCGCGTGGCATTGCCCCGTATCCGCGACTTCAAGGGTATCGAAAGCAAGTTTGACGGTCGTGGTAACTACACGCTCGGTATTCAGGAACAGATTATCTTCCCCGAAATCAACATCGACTCTATCGATCGTTTGCTCGGTATGAACATCACATTCGTGACATCTGCTCCCACTGACGAAGAAGGCTACGCTCTCCTTAAGGAATTTGGTCTTCCCTTTAAGAACGCTAAAAACAATTAATACAACACATGGCAAAAGAATCAATGAAGGCACGTGAAGTAAAGCGTGCTAAAATGGTAGCCAAGTACGCAGCTAAGCGTGCAGCGTTGAAGGAAATTGTTAACAAGTCTGAGGATCCTGTAGAAGCTTACGAGGCAGCTCGTAAGCTCCAGGCAATCCCCAAGAATGCTAACCCCATCCGCCTTCACAACCGTTGTAAGCTCACTGGCCGTCCCAAGGGTTATATCCGCCTCTTCGGTCTCTCACGTATTCAGTTCCGTGAAATGGCTTCTGAAGGCTTGATCCCCGGCGTTAAGAAGGCAAGCTGGTAAGCAATACCAACAGAGATAATTCTTTCTATTATTATTTAATATTGTCGGGGCAGTCCCGATTAATTAAACAATTTTATCATGACAGATCCAATAGCAGACTATTTGACCCGTCTTCGCAACGCGATTCACGCTAAGCACCGCGTTGTAGAAGTGCCTGCGTCAAATGTGAAGAAGAACATCACAAAGATTCTCTTCGAAAAGGGCTACATCTTGAACTACAAGTTCATTGAAGAAGGTCCTCAGGGCACAATTAAGATTGCTCTCAAGTATCACCCCGAAAGCAAGGTGAACGCTATCAAGAGCCTTACACGTGTTTCTAAGCCCGGTATGCGTAAGTACACTGGCTATCGTGAAATGCCCCGTGTTATTAACGGACTTGGTATCGCAATCGTATCAACGTCTAAAGGTTTAATGACTGACAAGGAAGCTTCAGAACTCAAGATTGGTGGTGAAGTTCTTTGCTATGTATATTAATTTAGGAGGAAAACAATGTCAAGAATAGGTAAATTGCCGATTAACATCCCTGCAGGTGTTACTGTAACATACCAGGATAATGTAGTGTCTGTAAAAGGACCGAAGGGTGAATTGAGCCAAGCTATTGATCCTTCTATCAATGTTTCAATTGTAGATAACGTAATCTCATTCAGCATCAACGAAGAAAGCGACGTTGAACAGAAGCAGAAGCAGGCTTTCTATGGCCTCTACCGCGCTCTTGTTAACAACATGGTAATCGGTGTTTCTGAAGGTTACAAGAAGGAAATGGAACTCGTGGGTGTAGGTTACCGCGTACAGAACACTGGCAACCTCATCGAATTTAACCTCGGTTACACACACGCAATCTTCATCCAGCTTCCCAAGGAAATCAAGGTTGAAACGAAGTCTGAAAGAAATAAGAACCCCTATATTTGTCTTGAGTCTTGCGACAAGCAGTTGCTCGGACTTGTATGTGCTAAGATTCGTTCTTTCCGCAAGCCTGAACCTTACAAAGGAAAGGGTATCCTCTTCGTTGGCGAACAAATTCGTCGTAAGTCTGGTAAGTCAGCAGGTAAGTAATTTTAATTAGTAAGATTATGACTACGAAAAAAGAACAAAGACGCATCAAGATCAAATACAGAGTTCGTAATAAAATCTCTGGTACTGCTGCTCGTCCCCGCATGAGCGTATTCAGAAGCAACAAGCAGATCTACGTTCAGATCATCAATGATGAAACTGGCACTACTCTCGCTGCAGCATCTTCACTCGGCATGGAAGCTATGCCCAAGAAGGAACAGGCTGCTAAGGTAGGTGAAGCTATCGCTAAGAAGGCACTCGAAGCTGGTATCGAGACTGTAGTATTCGACCGTAACGGTTATCTCTATCACGGCCGTGTTAAGGAAGTTGCAGACGGTGCACGTAATGGTGGACTTAAATTCTAAAAGATTATGGCAAACAGAGTAAACGTAAATACAGAAGAATTAAAGGATAGACTCGTTGCTATCAATCGTGTAACTAAGGTTACTAAGGGTGGTCGCACTTTCACTTTCGCTGCTATCGTAGTAGTAGGTGATGGCAAGGGCGTAATTGGCGTAGGTCTTGGTAAGGCTGGCGAAGTTACTGCTGCTATCGCTAAGGGTGTAGAAGCTGCTAAGAAGAACCTTGTTAAGGTTCCCGTAATTAAGGGTACAGTTCCTCACGGTCAGGCTGCTAAGTTCGGTGGCGCAGAAGTGCTCATCCTCCCCGCATCTGAAGGTACAGGTGTTGTAGCAGGTGGCGCAATGCGTGCAGTACTTGAAAGCGTTGGTGTTAAGGACGTACTTGCTAAGTCAAAGGGTTCATCTAACCCCCACAATCTTGTTAAGGCAACGATTGCAGCGCTTAGCGAAATGCGTGACGCACGCACAGTAGCAATGCACCGTGGTGTATCATTGGAAAAAGTATTCAGAGGTTAAAACAACGATTATGGCAACTATTAAGATTAAGCAGATTAAGAGCCGCATTGGTGCTTCAGTAGATCAGAAGAGAACGCTTGAAGCGCTCGGTCTCAAGAAGTTGAACCAGACCGTTGAGAAGGAAGATACTCCTGCCCTCCGTGGTATGATTCGCAAGGTTCATCACTTGGTAACTGTAGAATAATTAAGGTCTATAAAAATTAGCATTCTAATGAAATTAAATAATTTAAAACCCGCTAACGGCTCTACTCAGTCACGTAAAAGAATTGGTCGCGGTCCTGGTTCAGGTCTCGGTGGCACTTCTACACGTGGTCACAAGGGTGCTAAGGCGCGTTCTGGTTATAGCAAGAAGATTGGTTTTGAAGGTGGTCAGATGCCCCTTCAGCGCCGTGTGCCCAAGTTCGGTTTCAAGAACATTAACCGCGTAGAGTACAAGGCAATCAACCTCAGCACTCTTCAGAGCCTCGCTGAAGCTAAGGGTCTCGCTAAGATTGGCGTAGAAGAACTCGTAGCAGCTGGTTTCATTTCTAACAACCAGCTCGTGAAGATTCTTGGAAATGGTACTGTTACTGCAAAGCTCGATGTTGTAGCTCATGCATTCTCTAAGACTGCTGAAGAAGCTATCGTAGCTGCTGGTGGTACTGTTACTAAACTCTAATAAAGTTTTACGTCGATGAAAAAAATAATCGAGACTATCAAGAACATTTGGAGAATTGAGGATTTGCGTGCGCGCATCCTCATGACTCTCCTCTTTGTTGCTATCTATCGCGTTGGGTCATTCGTGGTGCTCCCCGGTATTGACCCTGCGGCTTTGCAGCAGTTGCAAGCTCAGACCAGTGATGGTTTGATGGCGCTTTTGAATATGTTCTCTGGTGGTGCATTCTCTAACGCTTCAGTGTTTGCGTTGGGTATCATGCCTTACATTTCAGCGTCTATCGTTGTGCAGTTGCTCGCTGTCGCTGTGCCCTACTTCCAGAAGATGCAGCGTGAAGGTGAAAGTGGCAGAAGAAAGATCAATCAAATCACTCGTGTTTTGACCATCGCAATTCTGCTCTTCCAGGCTCCCACTTACTTGATCAACCTTAAGGCGCAAACCGCTGGTTCAGGTGCTTTCCTCGTAGGTGACGGCTTCGGATTTATGTTCGCGTCTACGATTATCCTTGCTGCCGGTAGTATGTTTGTCCTTTGGCTTGGTGAACGCATCACTGACAAGGGTATAGGTAATGGTGTCTCAATCATCATCATGATTGGTATCATTGCACGTATGCCGAGCGCAATCATTGAGGAATTTACCACTGCCCTTTCAGGTGCTGCTGGTGGTGGAGTAATCTTCTTCTTCATTGAAATGATTGCTCTTCTCTTTGTAATGATGTTGGCAATTATGCTTGTTAAGGCTATCCGCAAGGTGCCTGTACAGTATGCTAAGAGAATAGAAGGAAATCGCGCTGTAGGTGGTGCACGTCAGTACATCCCCATTAAGCTTTTCGCTGCAAACGTGATGCCTATCATCTTCGCTCAGGCGATTATGTTCATTACCCTTCCTATTGCTCAAGCAGTTGGCGCAGAGTCTTCATGGGTTCTCACCCAACTCATTGACCACACAAGCGTACTTTACAATGCAATATTTGTTGTATTGATCATTTTGTTTACTTACTTCTATACAGCTATCACAATGAACCCCGTTCAGATGGCTGAAGATATGAAGCGTAACAATGGTTTTATCCCCGGTGTTAAGCCCGGTCAGGATACAGCAAATTACTTGGACAAGGTAATGTCAAATCTTACAATTCCTGGTTCATTGTTCATTGCTCTTATCGCTATCCTTCCTGCAGTTGTAGGTGTGTTTGGCGTGAAGCAAGGTTTTGCTCAGTTCTTTGGGGGTACTTCTCTCTTGATTCTTGTAGGTGTAGTCCTCGACACACTCCAGCAGATTGAATCACATCTTTTGGTTCGCCATTACGATGGTCTTCTCAACGCTGGTCACACAAGACAGAGCAAAATGTCAGCATATTAATGTGAGAGTCTGATGATCTATCTGAAGACAGACGATGAAATCGAGTTGTTGCGAAAAGCTAACCTCCTTGTTAGTGCAACGCTCGCTGAAATAGCTAAAGTTGTGAAGCCTGGTGTCACAACGAAACAGTTGGACACTTTGGCTGAGCAATTTATTCGTGATAACGGGGCTATACCTACTTTTAAAGGATTTCCTAATCCTTATGGTCCTGAATTTCCAGCTTCAATTTGTGCTTCGGTAAACGAAGTTGTGGTACACGGTATTCCTAACGACATCCCATTGAAAGATGGTGATATCGTTTCTATCGATTGCGGTACCATCCTTGATGGTTTCTGTGGCGACTCCTGCTACACATTCTGTGTGGGCGAAGTAAGTGCAGAAGTTAAGCAGTTGCTTAAGACGACTAAGGAGAGTCTTTATAAGGCAATCCTTACTGCAATTCCAGGCAAGCGCCTCGGAGATATCGGTTATGCCGTGCAGCAACATTGTGAATCGCAAGGTTATGGTATTGTTCGTGAATTTGTCGGTCACGGCATCGGAAGGACAATGCATGAAGATCCCCAAATACCTAATTATGGTAAGCAGGGTACGGGTAAGCAACTCAAAAACGGTATGTGTCTTGCCATCGAACCGATGGTAACGATGAAGTCCCCCGAGTTGTATATGCTCCCAGATAAATGGGGAGTAATTACTCGAGATAAATTACCTGCAGCGCACTTTGAGCACACGATTGCCATCCATCATGGCAAGGCTGATATTTTATCTACGTTTGAAGAAATTGAAAAAATAGAAGGACATTTATATTAGTATGGCAAAGCAAGTAGCTATCGAACAAGACGGAACGATTGTTGAAGCGTTGAGCAACGCAATGTTCCGAGTAGAACTTGAGAACGGTCATCCTATCATCGCACACATTTCCGGAAAGATGCGTATGCACTACATTAAGATTCTTCCCGGTGATAAGGTAAAGGTAGAGATGAGTCCGTACGACCTCTCAAAAGGACGAATCGTGTTTAGATACAAATAAAACATAAAAAAATGAAGACAAGAGCATCTTTAAAGAAGCGTACTGCAGACTGCAAGATTGTACGTCGCAAGGGCCGCTTGTATGTGATTAACAAAAAGAACCCTAAGTTCAAGACTCGTCAGGGTTAATTCAGTTTTCGCAAAAAATAAAATAAGTATATGGCAATAAGAATTGTTGGTGTTGATTTACCTCAGAATAAGAGAGGTGAAATCGCCTTGACTTATATTTATGGTATAGGTCGTAGTAGCTCAGCAAAGATCTTGGACAAGGCCGGTATCGATCGTGATATTAAGGTTAAGGACTGGACAGACGATCAGGCTGCAAAGATTCGTGAAATCATTGGTGCTGAATTCAAGGTAGAAGGTGACCTTCGTTCTGAAATTCAGTTGAACATCAAGCGCCTCATGGATATCGGTTGCTACCGTGGTGTTCGTCACCGTATTGGTCTTCCCCTCCGTGGTCAGAGCACAAAGAACAATGCTCGTACTCGTAAGGGTCGCAAGAAGACTGTTGCTAACAAGAAAAAGGCTACTAAATAATAAATAGAAATCATGGCAAAGAAAACAGTTGCTGCTAAGAAGAGAGTTGTGAAGATCAGCGCAGAAGGTCAACTTCACGTACACAGCTCTTTCAACAATATCATCGTGTCTTTGGCAAATAGCGAAGGTCAGGTAATTTCATGGTCTTCAGCTGGTAAGATGGGCTTCCGTGGTTCTAAGAAGAACACTCCTTACGCTGCTCAGATGGCAGCTCAGGACTGCGCAAAGGTAGCTTTTGACCTCGGTCTCCGCAAGGTTAAGGCTTACGTTAAGGGGCCCGGTAACGGTCGTGAATCTGCTATTCGTGCTTGCCACGGTGCAGGTATCGCTGTAACAGAAATCATCGACGTTACTCCGCTTCCCCACAACGGTTGCCGTCCTCCCAAGCGCCGCCGTGTATAATATTGTTGAACGATAAAATTAAGATAAGAAAATGGCAAGATATATTGGCCCCAAGTCTCGTATCGCTCGTCGATTTGGTGAGGCAATCTTTGGTGCAGATAAGGTTCTTTCTAAGCGTAACTTCCCTCCCGGTCAGCACGGTAACGGTCGTCGTCGCAAGTCTTCTGAATATGGCATCATGCTCGCTGAAAAGCAGAAGGCTAAGTACACTTACGGTTTGCTCGAAAAGCAGTTCCGCAACTTGTTTGACAAGGCTGCTTCTGCTCCTGGCATCACCGGTGAATTGCTCCTCCAGAGCCTTGAATGCCGTCTCGACAATGTAGTGTTCCGTTTGGGTATCGCTCCCACTCGTGCTGCAGCTCGTCAGCTCGTTAACCACAAGCACATCACTGTTGATGGTCGCGTAGTTAACATTGCTTCTTTCAGCGTTAAGCCCGGTCAGATTGTTGCTGTACGCGAAAAGTCAAAGTCACTCGAAGTGATTGCTGACTCACTCGCAGGTTTCAACCACAGCAAGTATCCTTGGATTGAGTGGGACGAAGCTGCAAAGGCTGGTAAGCTCCTCCACAAGCCCGAACGCGCTGATATTCCTGAAAACATCAAGGAACAGTTGATCGTCGAGCTCTACTCTAAAAACTAAATAACATCCTAATTATGGCGATATTAGCATTTCAAAAACCTGACAAAGTAGTAATGTTGGAAAGCACTCCTAAGTACGGCAAGTTTGAATTCCGTCCTTTGGAACCTGGCTTTGGCACTACCGTCGGTAATGCGTTGCGCCGCATCCTGCTCTCTTCACTCGAAGGTTTCGCGATTAACACTATCAAGATTGCTGGTGTTGAACACGAATTCGCTACAGTGCCTGGAGTGCGTGAAGACGTAACCAACATCATACTTAACTTGAAGCAAGTGCGCTTCAAGCAGAGAGTAGAAGAATTCGAATCAGAAAAGGCATCGATCACCATCTCTAACAGCAATGACTTTAAGGCTGGTGACCTCAACAAGTGCCTTACTGGGTTTGAAGTGTTAAATCCCGAATTGGTGATTTGTCATTTAGATTCTAAGGCTTCTATCCAGATTGAGTTTACTATCAATAAGGGTCGTGGTTATGTCCCTGCTGACGAAAACCGCGAAGCATGCACAGACATGCACCAGATTGCTATTGACTCAATCTACACTCCTATCCGTAACGTGAAATACGCAGTCGAACCTTACCGCGTTGAGCAGAAGACCGACTACGACAAGCTCGTGCTTGAAATCTCTACGGATGGTTCCATCGACCCGAAGGACGCACTCAAGGAAGCTGCGCGCATCCTCATTAACCACTTCGTACTCTTCTCTGACGATAAGATTACACTTGATGATGCTGCAGACCTTGATAACGAAGAATTCGATGAAGAAGTTCTTCACATGCGTCAGCAACTCAAGACTAAGCTTGTAGACATGAACCTCTCAGTGCGTGCACTCAACTGCCTCAAGGCAGCTGAAGTAGAAACGCTTGGAGAACTCGTTCAGTTGAACAAGTCAGACCTCTTGAAGTTCCGCAACTTCGGTAAGAAATCGCTTACTGAGCTTGATGATTTGCTCGAAAGTCTGAATCTTTCGTTTGGAACCGATATTTCTAAGTATAAATTAGATAAAGATTAATTACACAAATGAGACACAATAAGAAATTCAACCATTTGAGCCGTACTGCTTCTCACAGAGCTGCGATGCTTTCTAACATGGCATGCTCTTTGATCAAGCACAAAAGAATCACTACGACTCTCGCTAAGGCAAAGGCGTTGAAGATGTACGTTGAGCCCCTCATCACGAAGAGCAAGAACGACTCTACAAACTCACGCCGCGTAGTTTTCAGCTACCTTCAGGATAAGTACGCTGTTACTGAACTCTTCCAGGTAGTTGCTGCAAAGGTAGGTGACCGTCCCGGTGGTTACACTCGTATCATCAAGACTGGTTTCCGTGCAAGCGACGCTGCTGAAATGTGCTTTATCGAATTGGTAGACTTTAACGACAACATGGCTAAGACCGAAAAGAAGGCTAAGCGCACACGTCGTTCAAAGAAGGCTACTGAAGAAGTAGCAGCTGAAGCTCCCGTAGCTGAAGCAACAGCAGAATCTGCTGAATAATCAACACCACATACTTATGAAGAATCCTCGGAGCAATGCTTCGAGGATTTTTTATGTGAATACTATTGTTGTAGTTCACTATCGTGGTTCTGTATGAAATGCAATAAAGTCTCTGCGTTGAGCGCCATCTTTGTGTGATGAGAATAGGTTCTTTTGTTGTGTAAAAAATATTATGTACCTTTGTCCAAGTAGTTGTTTATAAAATATTCATAAGATGAAAAGATTTTTTGGAATGTTGTTTGCCATCCTCACTTTGATGGTTACAACGCAGTGTAATTCTGCTCGTGAAGAAAATTGGTACGAAAAGGGAGAGGACTTGTACGATAAGGGGGATTACGTAGAGGCAATCGAACTTTTTAAGAAGGGTGCCGAACAAGGTGACGCAGCTGCCCAATGTGCTTTGGGGTCATGTTATGCCAAAGGGCATGGTACAAGTATAGATTCAGTGGAGGCTGTTAAATATTTTAGACTCTCGGAAAAACAAGGATTCGCCAAAGCTCAAGATAACTTAGGGGTGTGCTATACTGAAGGTTTTGGTGTGGAACAGAATTATGTGGAAGCTCTAAACTGGTATAGAAAGGCTGCTGAACAAGACTATATTCCAGCACTATATAATATATGGCAGTGCTACCATGTAGGGCAGGGTGTAGAGCAGGACAATGAAGAGGCTATAAAATGGTTAAGGAGAATTATTGAACAATGGGATAAGGGTAATTCTGCAGAAATTCAGGATACAAAACTTAAACCTATTGTTGCCACAACTCAGTATAATTTAGGTTTTCATTATTACAATGGTTTGGGTGTGGAGCAAGACTATAGTGAGGCTGTAAAGTGGTACAGAAGTGTTGTTGAACAGGGATACACCCCGATAGAATTTGATGAAACTTTGGATACTATATATAAAAAGGTCGTTGCTTCCGCTCAATCTAATTTGGGACGCTGCTATGTTGAAGGACAAGGGGTAACGCAAGACTATGAAGCAGCTGTAAAACTATGGCGACAGGCGGCAGAATTAGGTGATAGTGGTGCTCAGTATAATTTAGCATGTTGCTATCGTTATGGGGCTGGTGTTACCAAGGATTTGTCGCAAGCTATAGCCTGGTTTACAAAGGCTGCTGAGCAAGGTGTTGCTAACGCTCAAAGGGCATTAAAGGAACTCGGAGTTTCTGATTTTAACAAACAGACTACGGCTAATAAGTAAGACTGAACCTTCGTCAATACAAGAAGGTTTAGGTTATACCATAAAGACAACGGGCGGACCGCAATGAGGGTTCGCCCGTTGTTGTGTTTCAAGACGTCGTAGAGGCGTCATATTATGGCGTCTCCTTGTAGTGCGCGCGTTTGTGTTTCCCAGATTTTTGTCCGTAAAACCGTTGTTGAAAAAACTAAACCTATTATAGTGAAAATTATTAGTAACTTAAAAAAAATTATTAGTAAGATAATTTAAAATATGTTACTAATAATTTTCACCCTTGTAAATATCAGATTTTCAGTTGCTTACAAAGGGGTAATTTTGGGCGTTTTTCCTGCTCCGAAATGGCAGTTTTTTTGGGTAGAATGTAGGAGGTTATGGCGCCTGAGTTGCATGGTCGGGTTGTGGAGCAGTGCGCTTGGGGGTGTGAGGATTGTGGGGGAGCGGATAAGTGTGTTTGAGCAGGATAGGAGGGAGGGGTTCCCCATATTTTGTGGTGCTCAATAAATTCATCCCGAAGTGGTGTGCGTGGCGTGAAAAGTTGTATATTTGCATCCGTACAGGAGGCTTGGAGGAGGAGATTTTATTCAATAACTAACGAATATCATTATGAGAGTAGCAATATACGGTGCGGGTTCGCTCGGCACAATTCTTGGAGCATATATCAGTAAGGCGGGTGTGGCGATTGAACTCATCAATCGCAATAAGGCGCACGTCGAGGCGCTACAGTCGCAGGGCGCAAAGGTTGTGGGGACGGTTGATTTCACACAACCCGTTGTGGCGTATACGCCCGCGGAGATGTCGGGGACTTATGACATCATCTTCCTCATGACGAAGCAGCAACACAATCCCGAGGTCGTTGCCATGTTGCGCCCATATCTTGCGGAAGATGGGGTGTTGGTGACGTTCCAAAACGGACTTCCGGAGGTGCAAATCGCAGAGATTTTGGGCGAGGAGCGCGTGTTGGGGTGCACGGTGGCTTGGGGCGCTACGCTTCAGTCACCTGGTGTGTGCGAACTGACGAGTGCGCCCGACGCTCTCTCGTTTTCGTTGGGCGCCATTACGGAGCAGAAAAACAAACACTTCGATCAGGTGAAGGCTCTCTTGGAACACATGGGCACGGTAGATGTTGAGGAAAACTTCCTCGGTACGCGCTGGAGCAAACTCCTGATCAATGCTGCCTTTTCGGGAATGAGTGCCGTGTTGGGGTGTACCTTTGGCGAGGCAGCCGGACCCAAGGAGTCGCGTCGCATTGTGCAGGCGCTGATTAAGGAATGTATCGACGTGTGTAAGGCAGGCGGTATTCGCATCGAACCCGTTCAGGGCAAGGACATCGTGAAGTTGCTCGATTACTCCAATGCCTTGAAGCGCGCCTTCTCGTTCTTCATCATTCCCATCGCCATCCGCAAGCACGCCAAACTCAAGGCGAGCATGCTTCAAGACTTGGAGAAGGGCAAACTCACCGAGGTGGATGCCATCAACGGCGCCGTGTCGGTCACAGGGCGCAAGGTGGGATGCCCCACGCCGATGAACGACCGCGTGGTTGAGATTATCCACCGCATAGAGCAGGGCGAACTCCGCCCGTGTCGCGATAACCTGCGCTTGTTTTAGGGTGGGAGCGGCGAGAACCATAAAGCAGCGTGTTGCCAACGGATTTCCGTAGCAACACGCTGCTTGTTTTAAAATTCAGGTCACTTTGGGGCAGGATTTCCAGTATCCGACATGCGGTGAACTCGGCAGGGCGGATAGGGGAGAGGGAAAACAAAAAAGCGTTGAGAATCTTTCGACTATCAACGCTTCACAATTCAGTCGGGGTGACTGGAATCGAACCAGCGACCTCACGCCCCCCAGACGCGCACTCTAACCGGACTGAGCTACA
>JAGBYW010000010.1 GCA_017628555.1 Bacteroidaceae bacterium
CACGGTCTCGCCCTCTTAGCACAGCGTGGGTACACCATTCCCATCTACTCCGACAGCGTCCACGCCATGCTTTGGGTAAAGCGCAAGCAGTGCCGCACGACCCTCCCCCTTAACGACAAGACCAAGGCGCTTCACGAACACATCCGCCGCGCCGAAACTTGGTTGCGCACCCACTCCTACTCCAATGACCTGCGTAAGTGGGAAACGGAAAAGTGGGGCGAAATCCCTGCGGATTTTGGCAGAAAAGGATAACGGTGAACGGTGAGAGGTTAAAGGTGAACGGTTAAAGGGGCTGGCGCGTTTACATTCCGCATGGTCTTTCACCGTTAAACGCTCACCGTTAAACGTTCACCGTTCACCGTTCACCATTCACCGTTAACCGTTCACCGTTCACCGCTCACCGTTCATCTCGTACCTAAAAAACTTGTTTACTATAACAACTCCCCAATGAAAGAATTTCTCAAACTCATCAGCCGTTACGTTGCGCCCTACAAGCGCTACCTCTTCGGCTCACTGTTCTTTAATATCTTATCGGCAGTGCTCAATGTCTTTTCCTTCGTGTCGCTCATCCCGATGCTGCAGTTGCTCTTCGGACTCGACACGACGGTCTACAAATTCATTCCTTGGGACACGGCAGGTATGGGGATGAAGGACATCTTCGTCAACAACCTTTACTATTACACCACGGAACTCATCGCGGTGTATGGCGCCTCAACCACACTCTTGCTCATCGGCAGCTTCCTTGTGGTGGCAACGCTCTTGAAGACGGGGTGCTACTTCGCTTCCGTGGCGATTATGGTGCCCATGCGCACGGGCATTGTGAGAGACATCCGCTCGGAGGTGTACCACAAGATTATCTCCCTTCCCCTCTCGTTCTTCTCTGGCGAACGAAAGGGCGATATTATTGCTCGCATGAGCGGCGACGTTAATGAGATTGAGACCTCTGTAACGGGCTCGCTCGAAATGCTTATCAAGAATCCCATCCTCTTGCTCTGCTATTTCGGCGTACTCATTTATACATCGTGGGAACTTACCCTCTTCACCATCGTAGTGCTGCCCTTGATGGGTTGGGCGATGGGTAAAATTGGGCGAAAGCTCAAGCGCCAAAGTATGGATGCCCAGAACAAGTGGAGCGAAACCATGTCGCAGCTTGAAGAAACCCTCGGCGGCATGCGTATCATCAAGGCGTTCACCGCAGAGCGCAAGATGTGTAACCGCTTTGACGCTTCGGCAAACGAATTCCGCGACGCCGCGAGCAAAGTTGCCATTCGCCAATCGTCGGCTCACCCCGTGAGCGAATTTCTCGGCACCTGCCTCATCGTGCTCGTACTCTGGTACGGCGGCACACTGATTTTCTCCAACAACGCCCCCATTGACGCCCCCACGTTCATCTTCTACATGGTGATACTCTACAGCATCATCCAGCCCCTCAAGGACCTCTCAAAGGCGAGTTACAACATCCCCAAGGGTATGGCGTCAGTAGAGCGTGTCAACAAGATTCTCAACGCTGAAAATCCCATTCAGGAACCCGCAGATGCCGTAGCAGTAAGCGGATTGAAGGAAGAAATCACCTTCAAGGACATTACCTTCTCCTACAACGGCACGACCGACGTACTCAAGGACGTAAACCTCACCGTGAAGCGCGGACAAACCATCGCCCTTGTGGGGCAGAGCGGTTCGGGTAAGTCTACCCTCGTCGACCTCCTCCCCCGCTATCACGACGTGACCGAAGGCGAAATCCTCGTTGATGGTGTGAACATCAAGAGTATGCGCCTCTCCGACCTCCGCAAGATGATTGGTAATGTGAACCAGGAAGCCATTCTCTTCAACGACTCCTTCTTCAACAACATTGCCTTTGGCGTGAAAAATGCTACGCTGGAGCAGGTACAGGAAGCGGCAAAGATTGCCAATGCTCACGAATTTATCATGCAGAGCGAGCAGGGTTATGACACCAGCGTGGGCGACCGCGGTTGCCGACTCTCGGGCGGTCAGCGCCAACGCGTTTCTATCGCGCGCGCCATCTTGAAGAACCCCGACATCCTCATTCTTGACGAAGCCACTTCGGCACTCGACACAGAGAGCGAACGCCTCGTGCAGGAAGCCCTCGAGCGCTTGATGAAGACCCGCACCACCATCGCCATCGCCCACCGCCTCTCCACCATCAAGAACGCCGACGAGATTTGCGTGCTCCACGAAGGACGCATCGTAGAGCGCGGCACGCACGACGACCTCCTTGCCAAGGATGGCTATTACAAGAAACTCAACGACATGCAGCAACTCTAACGCTTGCACCATACGCGCGCACACGTATTATATATATGTGTCGCCGCAAATCACACCTCCCAACGAGTAGGCAACAGGCGTGCCTACTCGTTGTTGTTTTATGACCGTAAAACTATGCTGAAAGTCCGATAAATAGGGGCAGAGAACCACTTCCGACGGGGTTTCTGGGATTTTTTTGGGGGCAATTCATAAAAAAGTGCAATTTTGTTTTGTCGGAATTACAAGTTCAAGTATATTTGCTTACGAAAAGACGAGCGGTAGGACTATCTACCCCGTTGGTAATCAACAAAAAAATTATTTACCCCTTAACAAATAACTCCTATGAACAAGACAGAACTCGTAAAGGCTATCGCACAGGGTGCAGGTCTTACACAAGCAGATTCAAAGAAGGCTCTTGACGCAGCTCTTGACGCTATCGCTGGTGCATTGAAGAACAAGGAAGCAGTTGCGCTCCTCGGTTTCGGTACATTCTCTGTAAGCGAACGTCCCGCTCGTGAAGGCATCAACCCCGCTACTAAGGAAAAGATTGCGATCCCCGCTAAGAACGTGATCAAGTTTAAGGCTGGTAGCGAATTGGCTAACTCTGTAAACTAAGATTTTACTGCCGAGAGGCAAAGGCTTCGCCGAGAGGCAAAGCACGAATAAGATTTTTTATACCTTTGTACAAAAGAGGGTGTGTCGTGAAGACACACCCTCTTATTTTTTTGACTGCATTACGGCAATCGCTAAAATGCAAATCCAGAACGTATTTACACGCCTCAAAAATGTAACAATTTTTCGCAATGACACACATCTGATAATCAACATTTTAGATCTACCCAAAATTATTAGTAACCTTTTTTAAATTATCTTACTAATAATTTTTTTTAGGTTACTAATAATTTTTACTACAATAGATATAGTTTTTTGCGCAACGGGTTTCGAGCAATTTTAAGTGCAGGTGCGAGCCACGAAAAGGGTAAAATGTAGCGCAGGAAGCACCCCTTACGCTCAGCCCTTAACGCCATTGCCAAGTTCAATCACCTCAAGGTCTCGGAAGTCACTCCCGTCTATGGTAAAGCGAATGAGCGTTCTAACGCGCTGCCACCCGTGACACCCTGCAGCACCTGGATTTATGTGTAGTAGGCCGAGCGTCGCATCGCGCATGACTTTCAGGATGTGCGAATGCCCTGAGATAAACAGATGGGGCGGATTGCGGAAAAGTTCTGCCGCAATAGAGCGGTCGTACTTCCCAGGATACCCCCCAATGTGCTTCATCACCACCTCGGCGTCCTCACATCGGAAGCGCAACACCTCAGGAAACTGACGGCGCAAATCTGCCCCGTCAATATTCCCGTAGACCGCCCGCAACGGTTTGAGCGCCGCAAGTTTGTCCGTCACTTCGGGCGTACCAATATCGCCCACGTGCCAAATCTCGTCGCATTCCGCGGCGTACTTGGCATAACGGTCATCCCAATACGAGTGGGTGTCGGAAAGGAGAAGGATACGCGTCATTGTTTACATGAAATATTTAATGGTAGGAGTGATTGCGGAGAAAAACCATGAGGAGTGTCAGCGCGCCAGTCCCTTTCTCATTTCTCCGTTCTCATTTCTCCTTTCAAAACTATTCCCCCCAGCTTGCGCGCTCCAGACTTCTGTAGCCCACGGCTTCGGCAATGTGGTGACTTTGAATCTGAGGGGCGCCCTCGAGGTCGGCAATCGTGCGCGCTACTTTGAGAATGCGGTTGTAGGCACGGGCAGAAAGGTCGTGTTTGCGGATAGCGGTGCGCAGGAGTTGCTCACCTGCGGCGTCGGGAGTGGCGAAGGTGTTGATTTGCGCGTCGGTCATTTGGGCATTACAATGGATGCCCTTGCTGTCCTTAAAGCGTTCCGCCTGAATGGCACGCGCCTTCTCCACTCGCTCACGGATTTGCGCGCTGCTCTCTCCGGCTGGCGCCTTCGTAAGTTCGTCAAGCGAGAGGGGAACTACCTCTACGTGCATATCTAATCGGTCAAGGAGCGGCCCGCTAATCTTATTCTTGTAACGTTGTACCTGTCCGGGAGTGCAATCGCAACGACGCGTGGGGTGATTATAGTAACCGCAAGGGCAAGGATTCATGGCCGCCACAAGCATAAAGGAACAGGGGAGCGTAGCGCGGTATTTGGCGCGCGAGATATTGATGACGCGGTCCTCAAGTGGTTGGCGCAAGGTTTCGAGTGCCACTTTCGAAAATTCGGGCAACTCGTCCATGAAGAGAACTCCGTTGTGCGCCAAACTAATTTCGCCCGGCTGGAACGTTGCTCCCCCACCGATGAGCGCAACGTCCGACACCGTGTGGTGGGGCGCACGGAAGGGGCGGCGCGTAATCAAGGAAGTGCCTGACGCAAGGCATCCGGCGATGGAATGGATTTGCGTCGTCTCAAGGCTCTCGGCAAGCGTAAGGCGCGGAAGGATGGAGGGCATGCGCTTCGCCATCATGCTCTTCCCGCAACCTGGAGCGCCGATGAGCATGAGGTTATGTCCGCCCGCAGCAGCAACCTCAAAGGCGCGCTTCACATTCTCCTGACCCTTTACCTCACTGAAATCGTAGGGGCACTCCGTCTGCGCTTGATAAAACTCTTCTCGCGTATTGACGATGGTCTGCTCCAGCGTGGGTTCGCCACTCAGAAAGGCGATGACCTGCTTCAGATTTTGAGCGCCATATACTTTTAATTGATTGACCACGGCAGCCTCGCGCACATTCTCCTCGGGCACAATCAGGCCTTCAAAACCCTCGGCACGCGCCTTGATAGCAATGGGGAGCGCACCCTTGACGGGGCGGATAGAACCGTCAAGTCCGAGTTCGCCCACGAGCATATAGCGGTCGAGCATGTCGGTAGGCATAATCTTTGCCGCAGCCACCATGCCGATAGCCACGGGAAGGTCGAAACCAGTGCCTTCCTTGCGCACGTCGGCGGGAGCAAAGTTGATGGTGGTCAGTTGCAGATCGGGCAAGTAGATTTTCGTGTTCTGCAATGCCGCGGTGACGCGCGAACGACTCTCACGCACGGCGTTGTCGGGGAGACCAACCATGATGAAGGTGGTTTGGTTGGACTTGGAAGTGTGAATTTCTACCGCGATAGATAGGGCGGTGAGACCATTAACGGTGGCGGAGTGAGTTTTTACTAACATCTTGAAAAAATGGGACTGAGACGGGGGTGTGCGAACACAGGAAACGGCGTTAATATTGCACTCTTGTAACAAGCTTATATATAAGCGTTTACAGAAAACCAGAAACAGCGAAAATTATTAGTAATATATTTTAAATTATGTTACTAATAAATTTTTTTATCTTACTAATAATTTTTACGAAAATAGATATAGTTTTTCAGAGGGTAAATATAGGGTGTAAAATTAGGGGATTTCGCCCCCGTTTTTCCCTTCAGGAAGCAAAAAAAGGAACTGCTATTTCAGCAATTCCTTTATTGCATTTTCCCAATCCTTAGGCAGAATGTCGCGCTTGCGAATGATGCCCTCTTTGTCCACAAGGATGAGCGTGGGCATTTGGCGCACGCCAAACGTAGATACGAGCGGCGAATGCATACCTTGTTGGTCGCAAACGAAGGGCGCTTGTACGGTGTCGTACTTGAGGTAGCGCTGGCAATCAACCACTGAGGGGTCGAGCGAGAAGAGCAGGAAGTTGAGGTCTTTGCCGTAGGTCTTCTGCAAATAGTCGAGGTTGCGCAACTGCTTGCGCATATCGCGCACCCATGTTGCCCACAAGACGACGGCAAGGGGTTTGCCTTCAAACTGCGCGTTGGTCAGCGTGTCGCCCGTGAGACTCACTTCCTCAAACGTGGGAAGTTTCTGCCCTACGGCGCAGAGCATTTGGGGCGTGAAGCGTACGAGCATCGCGCGGAGGAGGGAGTTGTCGGGTTGCGCCACAGAGAGCGTGTCGAGCAGGGGTTGCACTTCTGCATAAACGGGATTTTGTGCTTTCACAAAGCACTCGCGGAAGACGGCCACGGCGGCCTGCGTCTGCACATTGTCGTAGATGAACTGCTGAGCGGCAAGGCGGCGCTCGCTTTCGCTCTTACGGTTGGTGGCGTGGCGGAACTCGGTGAGGAGTTCGTTCTCCTTCGTGCCCTTGATGACCGTCTCCGAAAGGTTGGAAGCGTCGGCAACGAGTTCTACCTCACTACCGGGTTCGGCAACGAGGAGCATCTCGGAAAAGTTGGGGTAAAGCAGGGTCAATACCTCGGGCTCCGTGAGTTTGCGCTCATAGGTAAACGCTCCGCCGCGCACACGGATGGTATCAACTCGGGGATTCATGCTCCCTTCGGCGTAGACGTAGAGGTCTACTTGCTTTACGTTCTTAATAGTGCCCTCGAGGGTCATCACGTCGCTGTCGTAGTGGCATCCCACAAGGAGGGCGAGCGCCGCGAGGAGGGCGAGGATGGATTGTTTCACTGCAAGGAGAGGATTTGTTCGATAATATCGCGGTTGTTTGCCAAGCGGGGCACCTTGTGTTGCCCACCTAATTTACCCTTGCTCTTCAACCAATCGTTGAACAAGTTGGGGCGCGCTACGACAATCTCAAGGGGTTGGAGCGTAAGGTCTTTGTAGCGCTTGGCTTCGTAGTCGGAGTTGATGCTTTGCAGGCTTTCGTCGAGCAACGTTGCGAAGGCTGCGATGTCGGCGGGCTGGCGGTCGAACTCAATCACCCACTGGTGGCGACACTTGCCGTCGTTGTCCATAAACACGGGGGCTGCGGTGTATTCCTTCACCACGGCGCCCGTCTGCTTGCACGCCATGTCAAGCCCCTTCTCGGCATTGTCCACAATAAGTTCTTCGCCGAAGGCATTGATGAAGCACTTGGTGCGGCCCGAAATGATAAACTTATAGGGGTTTGCCGAAGTAAACTTCACGGTGTCGCCAATCTGATAGCGCCAAAGGCCGCAGGTGGTGGAGATGAGGATGGCGTAGTTCTTGCCTACCTCAACCTTCCACAAAGGTACGACATGACCTTCGGGATTGTCGAGGTGTTCGAGGGGGATAAACTCGTAGAACACGCCGTAGTCCAGCATGAGAAGCATCGCCTTGTCGGCGGGGTCGTTCTGAATGCCAAAGAAGCCCTCGGAAGCGTTGTACGTTTCCATATAGTGCATCTTCGCACTGGGAATGAGGCGTTCGTACTGCTCACGGTAGGGCGTGAACGCCACACCTCCGTGGAAGAACACTTCAAGGTTGGGCCACACCTGGTCCAACGTCTCCTTGCCCGTAATTTCAAGCACACGGTGAATCACAGCCATCATCCACGAGGGCACGCCTGAGATGTTGGTGACATCCTTGTCCTTTGCATATTCCGCAATAAGGTCGCGCTTTTGCTCAAAGTCGGAGAGCAGCGCCACTTCCTTCTTGGGAATGCGGAAGAAGTTGACTGCTGGACTGATATTCTCAATAAGAATTGCCGAAAGGTCGCCCACGAGTGAATCCTTTGTGTCGTAATTGGGCGCGTGACTGCCTCCGAGGATGAGCGCACGGCCGTCAAAGATGCGGCTCTTGGGATTGTTGCGCAAATAAAGGGCTACAACGTCGGCGCCCCCCTTATAGTGGGTGTCTTTCAAGTAAGCCTTGCTCACGGGGATGAACTTACTCTTGTCGTTCGTCGTGCCCGACGACTTGGCATACCACTTTACGCGCCCCTTACAGAGCACGTCCTTCTCCCCATGGCGCATGCGGTCGATGGGTTCCTTGAGGGTTTCGTAATCGTTGAGGGGTACAGCCACCGCAAAGTCTTCGTACGACTTCAGGTCGGCATAGCCGTACTTCTGTCCCCACTCCGTCTTTGCCGCATTCTTAATCAAGCGCGCAAGAACGGCACGCTGGATTTCTTCAGCGTGGGTAAAATATCGGTCAATCTTTTTGGCGCGACGCAACAGGGCGGGACGCGCGAAGGAGGTGAGATTCATATTTTATGAGGTTATGAGGTCTTTAGGTTATAAGGTTTTGAGGTTGGAGGGGGAAGGTCTCTAAGGTCTTTAAGGTCATTAAGGTCTTTAGGGACCTTCAACCGTGCAACAGGCATCGTTTAACTCACTAACCGCTCGTCTACTCGTACCTTGTTTACTCGTTAACTAAAAGCCTAAACGTACTTGCAGGAATGCCCGCACCGTTAATCAGATTGGCATCTGTGAAGGGTTGCCAAGCGTAGCGCACACTGACGGGAGTCTTCACCGCCTTTGCGTGCACCTTAATCTGAGTGCCCTTAATTTCTGCGGTAGCGGGATGGAAAATACCATCGGCACCTGCTACTTCAAAGCCACGAAGCGCGGCACCGTCGGCAGTTTTCATGCCCTCTGCGTTTGCAAAGTTAATCAAAATCGCGGAGCCCTTCACCTGAATGCCGGTACATTTTGGGCCTTCGGCCACAAGTTGCTTGCCAAAGGAGTTGCGGAGCGCCTGGAAGGCGAGTCGTTGTCCCACGGGGCGCTTGTTGCGGGGATGCACGTCGGTGGGGTGTCCGAGGTCACTACTTACTGCCATCCAAGTATAGGGAAGCGTTTCGGCAAGCTGGCGCTGACTATCGCGGAAGTGAGGCCAAGAATGGCGGGGCGCGATGCTGCTGAGCTGCACGAAGTAGAAGGGCAATTCAGGGTCGTTAAAATAGTTGCGCCAACTCTTTTCGAGGAGCGTAAAGAGCTGTTCGTGGAGTTCAACATTATGGGCGTTGCTCTCACCCTGGTACCAAATCACACCCTTTGGGTTCAGACCCTTCAAGGGCAGCATACCTGCATCAAAGAGGTAGTGAGGCATGAAGGGATGGCGCTGCAAGGGCACCTTGCTTGCCGCCACGTTGCGCTTTGCCCTGCCACGTGCCCAATCCTGTCCGAAGTCGCCCTCCGTCCAGCGGTAAAGCACCTGCGGGAAGTCAAATTCAAGCGTACGGCGGTCGATCCAACTTTCCGTAGTTGAGCCTCCCACGGCATTGAGTACGAGTCCGACGTGCACACCCAGGCTGTCCGCCAAAGTCTTGCCGAAATGGTAGGCAATGGCTGAGAAATCGCCAGCCGCTTCGGGCGAACAGAGTTCCCACTTTGCGGGGTGGAAATATTCCAAACAGTTGACCTTTTCACACACGTCCACCGACCACTCATTGTCGTAGGTATCGGTAATACCACGCATATTATAGAAGTGAAGCAAAGGCTGATTCGCCGCCGCGGCACAGTCTTCCTGCGCCGTAGTGCAGTTCTTCAGGCGCCACTCCATGTTGCTCTGACCCGAGCATACCCACACGTCGCCCATCCACACATTATTATATTCAATCGTGCGGTTCTTCGTGCGCACCGTGAGCTTGTAGGGACCACCAGCAGGCATTTGGGGAAGCGTCACCTCCCACTCGCCCTGCGCAGAAGCGTAAGCCTTTCCCTTCTTGCCACCCAACGACACGTCCACACGCTCACTCGCATCCGCCGTTCCCGCAATGCGAATCGGCTCATCGCGCTGGATGACCATGTTGTCGGAATAATACGCCGGAAGTTTCACTCCGCCGAAGTCGCCCGTGATGTGCTTATACACCTGCTGCGCCAAAATCAGCGCACCGTCGGCATTGGGGTGAAGCCCATCGGGGAAGAGGTCGTAGCGAGCGTGAAGCGGGGCGAAGAAGTCGATAAGTCCTACACCAGCCGCCGCTGCCACCTGCTCAATATGCTCCTGAATTTGAGCATGCCAGTCGCGCGTGCCACTCTGGTAGCGACGGTGGTCATGAGATATGGGTGTCATGCGACAAATCCACACTTTCGCCTCGGGGTTTGCCACCTTGAACGAATCGATCAAGGCATAGTAATCGGCGTTAAACTCATCGCGGTAGTTGGGCCAGTTGCGCGGGTCGGTATCGTTAAGACCGAGGTGAATCACCACGATGTCGGCCTTAAAATCTACCGCCTTGCGAAACTCAGGCACCTTCATGTAAGGACGATGCCCCTTGCGGAGGAGCGTAGAACCCGAATGCCCGAAGTTTTCCACCTTATAACCGTCGCCCAACATCGCCTGAAGGCGCACGGGATACGCCTTTTCAGCACGGTCGGGAATTCCCATACCATACGTTACGCTATTTCCCACACACGCCACACGAATCGTGTCGGCAGCAAAGGACATGCACACACCGAGGGTGAGCAACGTGAGGAGTGAAAGAAGTTTCTTCATTCGTCTTTCGTTTTTGGTGAAATTTAAGGGGGTGCTAAGGAGATTTTCAGGTGAAATTCTTGCTCAGAAACCTACGCTAAAAATACCCAAATCCATTCCCCAAAAAACTATATCTATTGTAGTAAAAATTATTAGTAACCTAATTTAAATTATTAGTAACATATTTTAAAAAAGGTTACTAATAATTTTCGGGGCATCTAATACATGATTATCAGGTGCATTTAATGGCGAAAAATTATTACATTTTTCACCTACGAATTACCCCTGTGCGCGACCCGCCGCCGTAATCAGGTCAGCAAGGCGGTCGTTGAAATCAGCCTGCCCCATCAAATCCTCCAAGGTAATGTGCATGCGGTAACACCAATAGTGATGTGGATTGGCAGGGATGTTGATGCGCTCGGCATGTGGGTTGGGGTAGCGCAAATTCTCGTCTATCGAGAGCCAGTCTTGCCATGCCAACACCGTGAGGAGGGAGGGCGCTTCGAGGTGGCGCTGAACAACCTCTGCACAAAGTGCTGCCGTAGCCACCGCAGGGCAATCTTCGCCGTGTCCGAGTTCTGTATGGAAGAAGCGACGGGTAAGCGTAGCATCTTCTTCCCACCATCCGCGTAGCGTCGCCATATCGTGGGTAGAAATGGTGCTTACGGCGCGGTAGGGGTATTCCCAAACGTGACCAAACTCGCACGCAGGATTTTTCGGCATGCGCTGAATTTCGAGGCTCATGATTTGGAGTTGGTTCATAACCCAAGGTACGCAGTCGGGCACCATACCCAAGTCTTCGCCACACGCCAACATGGGCGCGGCAGCCAGGAGGGCGGGCAACTTCTTCATTGCTTCGCCATACCAGAAGGCATTGTGGCGGCGGTAGAAGTAATCATCGTGCAAGCGCTTGAAGGCCTCGCGTTCCTGCCAGTTGAGTTGGGTGTAAACGGGGGCAGTGTGTCCCAAAATACGGGGGTGGAACTTGCTGGCATCCTTGCGGTCGGGCACGAAGAGCACATTGTTGATCAAGGCATAAAGTCCCTGTTGCATCTCCGCCCAATTCTCGAGGTCGTAACCGTCGGTGGGCACCAACGCCTGCACCTTGCGTTGCGTGTTGCAGGTGTCCTTCAACTGCCAAGTGCCGTCTTCCGCCGCTTCCAAGAAGTGTTCGCGCACATAAGCCGCATGGTCGTGGAAGGTAGCGTCAACGAGGGCGTCGTTAATGTAGGGGTTCACCATCCATTCGGCACAGAATTTCAAACCATAGCTTTCAATTTCTGAAACAGACATGGGCAAAGCGGGCACAAACTGACCGAGCATGCCCTGAACGGAATGTGTGGGGATTTCCCAAATGCGGAAGAAGCCCAAGATGTGGTCAATGCGGTAAGCCGTGAAGTATTCCGCCATTTTGCCGAAGCGGCGCTGCCACCAAGCGTAGTTGTCCGCCGCCATAACGTCCCAGTCGTAAGTGGGGAAGCCCCAGTTCTGACCGTCGGCAGAGAAGGCGTCGGGCGGTGCTCCCGCCTGTCCGTTCATATTAAAGTAATGGGGTTCTACCCACGCCTCAACGCTGCAACGGTTAATGCCAATGGGGATGTCGCCCTTGAGAATGACGCCCTGTGCTTGGGCATAGCGACTCACATCGCGGAGTTGGATGTGGAGGAGGTACTGCAAGAAGCAATAGAACGCCACGTCGGGATTGTTTTTCGCCAGACGCTCAATCTCTTCCTTGTTGTACACGGAATAGTTCTGCCAATCGCGGAAATCAGACGTGTTATTCTGGTCGCGCAGATACGAGAAGGCGGCATAGGGCACGAGCCAATGGGCATTCTCGCGCATAAATTCGGCATAGTCCTTGGTAGCGGTAAATACTTCGCCCTTGGTGTCAAAAAACTCACGCAAGTAGCGGCGCTTCTGCGTATTTACCTCTACGTAATCCACCTCTGCCAAGGCATTGAGGGCGTTAAAGCGGTGCCAATATGCCGCTTCCGCCTCCTGATTATCGAGTCCGCCCAACTGACGGAGGTCAATATACATGGGGTGGAAGGCATAGATGGAAATGCTGTTGTAGGGGTAGGAGTCGAGGGGCGAATGCGTTGCCGTAGTGTCGTTGATGGGCAAAATCTGCAGGACGCGCTGCTTCGTTTGCAAGCACCAATCGACCATCGTTCTCAAATCGCCAAAGTCGCCGACGCCCTGACTGCCCTCACTTCGGAGTGAGAACACGGGGATGGCCGTACCTGCCACGCGGATTCCCGTTGAGGGGAAATACACTTCGATTTCCTTCGTATGATGAAAGACTGCGCCCTCAATATGAGGCAAGTACAGGCGGCGGTTTTCGCCTCCCTCCCACTCTGCCACCTCAAGCGAGTCGCGCTTCAGGGCAACAAACTTATAAGCCGTCGCATCAGTAAGGTCGGCAGTATCAATCACGGCATGCCAAACGTTGGGCTGCACTTCCGTCAACTGAAGCGCCTTCTGGGGCACCCAATTACCGAGCAATTTTCCCTCGCCCACCATCGTGAGCACCTGATTTTTCTTACTGATGCAAGGACAATAGACGCGCACAACGATGCCCGACGGCTGCTCTGCGGGAATGGGTTTTGCAGTCGCCACTTCCTGGTTGGAGAATGCCGAACTGAAGAGGTAAGAGGCGTAAGGGAGGTCGCGCCAAGAGTCGCTCACGACGTAATGTGCACCCACCTGCTTAGCGAGGCGGAAACTATGGGGCAAGCGCCCGAGTTCAGTGCGCACCACCTGCGCTCCGCGACACACGACATAGCGGTAATTCACCATCGCAACGCCTTGAAGCGCCACGTCATACGTACCACTCCAATGCTCACCGTCGTCCGTAGAAAGCATCAGCGGACTATCGAATCCGTCAAGCATGACGCCCAACTGTTCTCCCGCCTGTGTGCGGTAAGGTATTTTGAAGGAAATTTTCATTGTAAAAGGCTGTAAGTTATTATGGAGGAATGCAAAACGTCAGCCGGCAAGCGCCAACAACAACGCCACACCCTCTGCTTCCGCAAAGTTAATATTTATTGGCGAGGGTAGCAAATTATTCTTAACTGCTTGTAAAATAAAATAACATTCCCTCAACGCCACACTATGCCCGAAATACAAAAAACAAATCGGCACTTAATTGAAATTAACTCCGAGTTTGTTTGAATTAAGTGCCGATTTGTTTTCACAAAGTGACTTTATAAATACGACAGAAGTTTAGTCGTTACCAGAAACTGATTGTCATATCAGAGATAAGGCGGTTTGCAACAAACACTTACCGTTCCGATTTCCCCGAATAAAAGGTAACATACCCATCCTCCTCTTCAAAAGACACAGACTCCCCATTATCGCAGTCCACACTCCCATTACCAACCAAGATTCATAAAAAGAGGCGCCAACCTTTCGGTCAACGCCTCTTAATAGTATTATTCTGACCAATCCATCTTGGTCATGCGCACATAACTCTGGTAACGCTTCTTGGCCATTTCCTGACATGCTGCGAAGAGTTCTTCAGCTTCGTCGGGATACTGCTTCAATACAGAGAGGAAGCGAACTTCGCCCTTGAGGTAATCCTGGAACTTATCCCACTGGGGTTCCTTAGAGTCGAGCTGGAAGGGATTCTTGCCTTCTGCTTCGAGAGCGGGATTGTAGCGCCAGAGGTGCCAGTAACCGCATTCTACAGCTACTGCTTCTTCTGCCTGAGCCTTGCCCATGCCCTTCTTCAAACCGTGGTTGATACAGGGAGCATAAGCGATTACCAATGAAGGTCCGGGATATGCTTCAGCTTCACGGAGCGCCTTGAGGCATTGTGCCTGGTCAGCACCCATAGCAATTTGCGCCACATATACGTAACCGTAAGTTGTAGCAATCATGCCGAGGTCCTTCTTGCGGATGCGCTTACCAGAAGCTGCGAACTTCGCAATCGCACCAAGGGGTGTTGCCTTAGAAGACTGACCACCAGTATTAGAATATACTTCTGTGTCGAGCACGAGGATGTTAACATCTTCACCAGAAGCGATAACGTGGTCAAGACCGCCGTAACCGATGTCGTAAGAAGCACCGTCACCACCGATAATCCACTGACTACGCTTCACGAGGTAGTGAGAAAGTTCATCAAGTTGCTTTGCCATTTCATGACCTTGCGCAACGCCACCAGCGATGAGAGGCTTCATCTGTTCGGCAATAGCCTTAGTCTTGTCGGCGTCTTCCTTATTGTCAATCCACTGCTGAGCAAGATCCTTCATTTCGTTGCATGAGCAGTCGCACATCGCAACCTTCTTCAAGAGTTCTTCGAGGCGGAGGCGCATCTTCTTGTTTGCGAGTGTCATACCGAGACCAAATTCGCAGAAGTCTTCGAAGAGTGAGTTTGCCCACGCAGGACCCTGACCCTTTTCATTGGTAGTGTAGGGTGTAGAGGGGATAGAACCTGAATAGATAGAAGAACAACCCGTAGCGTTTGCCACCATCTGGCGGTCGCCAAAGAGTTGAGAAACGAGCTTCACGTAAGGTGTTTCACCACAACCTGAACATGCACCAGAGAATTGGAACAAGGGTGTAGCGAATTGGCTTACGCGCACATTGCTCTTGATGTCGAGAAGATCCTGCTTGCTCTTGACGTTCTTCACGCAGTAATCCCAGTTAGCAGCTTCGTCCAATTCCTGCTGGAGGGGCACCATCTTGAGGGCAGGACCCGTCTTGGGAGAACCGGGACAAACATCCACACAGTTACCACAACCCAAGCAGTCCATAACGCCTACCTGCATGCGGAACTTCATGCCCTTAATTGCAGCGGGAGCCTTAATTTCGAGTGTAGGAGCGTTGAAACCTGCCGCTTCTTCGTCGTTCATCACGAAGGGACGGATGCAAGCGTGAGGACAAACGTAAGCACACTTGTTACATTGGATACAGTTGTCAGCTTCCCACGTAGGAACGAACGCACTTACGCCACGCTTTTCATACGCTGAAGTGCCCTGGGGCCAAGTACCGTCTTCGTAACCCTTGAATGCTGATACGGGGAGCAAATCGCCGTTCTGTGCATTGATAGGACGTACAACATTGTTGATAAATTCGGGATCGTTATTTTCAACTGCTGCATCAGCGGGAAGATTTGCCCAAGCAGCGTCAACGGGGAGTTCCTTGTATTCACCACCACGGTCAACGGCAGCATAGTTCTTGTCGATGATGTCCTGACCCTTCTTGCCGTATGACTTCACGATGAACTTCTTCATCTGCTCTACCGCCAATTCTACGGGGATTACCTCTGTGATGCGGAAGAATGCCGACTGAAGGATGGTATTTGTGCGATTGCCAAGACCAATTTCCTGAGCAATCTTCGTAGCGTTGATGTAGAAGACCTTCACCTGCTTTTCAGCAAGCACCTTCTTCACATTGTTGGGCAAGTTAGCCGCCAATTCTTCGCCTTCCCAGATGGTGTTGAGCAAGAAGGTACCACCCTGCTGAATACCACGGAGCACGTCGTACATGCGCAAGTATGCCTGAACGTGGCAAGCCACGAAGTTGGGCGTATTTACAAGGTAAGTAGAGCGGATGGGCGCATCGCCAAAGCGGAGGTGCGAACAGGTGAAACCGCCCGACTTCTTAGAGTCGTAAGAGAAGTAAGCCTGACAACGCTTGTCGGTGTTGTCACCAATAATCTTGACAGAGTTCTTATTAGCACCCACAGTACCGTCAGCACCAAGACCGTAGAACTTCGCCTGGAACATACCGTCGCCACCCATTGCGATTTCTTCCTTCTGAGGAAGTGAAGTGAAGGTAACGTCGTCCACGATACCGATGGTGAAGTGGTTCTTGGGTTCGGGGAGTTGGAGGTTTTCGTAAACGCTGAGGATTTGTGCGGGCGTTGTGTCGTTAGAACCGAGACCGTAACGACCACCTACGATGACGGGAGCGTCGGCCTTGCCGTAGAATGCTTCCTTCACGTCGAGGTAGAGGGGTTCGCCGTTTGCACCGGGTTCCTTTGTGCGGTCGAGCACAGCGATGCGCTTACAAGTAGCGGGGATGGCGCCGAGGAAGTGCTTTACAGAGAACGGACGGTAGAGGTGAACGCTCACCAAACCTACCTTTTCGCCCTTCGCCATGAGATAGTCGATGGCTTCGCGTGCAGCTTCGGTTGCCGAACCCATAAGGATAATCACGCGGTCGGCATCTTCAGCACCGTAGTAGTTGAAGAGGCTGTACTTACGGCCGGTGATTTCGCTGATTTTCTGCATGTATTCTTCAACCACTTCGGGCACAGCGTCGTAGTAGGGGTTGCAGCTTTCGCGGTGTGCGAAGAAGGTGTCGGGATTTTCCGCCATACCGCGTGCCACGGGCTTTTCGGGAGTAAGGGCACGGTTGCGGAATTCTGCCAACGCTTCCTGGTCAACGAGAGGAGCGAGGTCTTCGTTTTCGAGGAGTTCAATTTTCTGGATTTCGTGTGATGTGCGGAAACCGTCGAAGAAGTTCACGAAGGGCACACGGCTCTTGATAGATGCCAAGTGGGCAACACCTGCGAGGTCCATTACTTCCTGCACCGAACCTTCTGCCAACATCGCGAAGCCTGTCTGGCGTGTTGACATGACGTCTTGATGGTCGCCAAAGATACAGAGCGAGTGCGAAGCGAGTGTACGCGCTGAAACGTGGAATACGCAGGGCAACAATTCGCCCGCAATCTTATACATATTGGG
>JAGBYW010000125.1 GCA_017628555.1 Bacteroidaceae bacterium
GAAAAGATTTTTGTACTTTTCGGGGTGCATCATGACCTCTCCGCCTGCAAGAGCCACAGCCTTCTTGTCCGTGTGAACGGAGAACATTTCGGCGGCACCGCGGCTGAGCATATATCCCGAGCCGCAACCCATGAAGATGATGTTGCTGTATGGCCTGCTGTTGCTGTCGACTTTACCGCAAAGACTCAGTTCTTATTTATGATAAACAAAGGAATTTCGCATATCAGTGAAAATGCACAAGTAAATGAATTCAAAGCTGAAGATGAACGACCTGTGCCATTTAAGCATATGATTTATTTTGGCGATGGTGAAACCGATATTCCATGTATGAGGCTGATTAAACAACAAGGAGGAAACTCCATTGCCGTTTACAAACCTAAAAATCAAAAGAAGAAGCAATGTGCTGAAAAACTAGTCAACGATAAAAGAGTAAACTTTGCTTGTCCGGCAGATTATTCAAAAGATAGTGATATTTATAATATAGTTCATGCTATTATTAAGCAGGTAAAAGCCGATTTTGATTTTAACAAACTACAAAAAGACAACCAAAAGAAGTTTACTGCCAAATAATGATTGTGACTTATGACACTCTCCTTCAAAGAAGACCATATTAGTCAGATTCCAGCATTGATGATGTTGGAGAAGGTGGGTTATACCTATCTGACGCCTGCCGAGGCAATGGAGTTGCGTGGCGGAAACACGAGCAATGTATTGTTGGAACCGATATTGCGTGAGCAGTTGGCAAAGATTAACACCGTGCAGGTGAGTTCGCAACGCACAACAGTATTCTCGGAGCAGAACATAACTGCGGGCATTGAGGCGTTACGCAACCTGCCAATGGCGGAGGGTTATATAACCGCTTCGCAGGTGGCGTACGACCTATTGACGACGGGAAAGACCCTCGAACAGATTGTCGATGGCGACAAGAAAAGTTATGTAATGCAGTATATCGACTGGAAGCACATCGAGAACAATGCGTTTCATGTTACCGAGGAGTTTGCGGTAAGTCGCACGGGTATGAACGACACCTATCGCCCCGACATTGTGTTGTTTGTGAATGGTATTCCGTTGTGTGTGATAGAGTGCAAGCGCCCCGATATAAAAGATTCGCTCAAGCAGGCAATTTCGCAGCATCTTCGCAATCAGAAGGAGGATGGCATACGCTCTTTGTATGTCTATTCGGCACTATTGTTGGCTACAAATGTCAATGAGGTAAGCTATGCAACAACAGCTACGCCCGAGAAGTTTTGGAGCAAGTGGACCGAACAGTTTGCTGACAAAAATGCGGAGGAACTATATCGCTACAAGTTGGCGGAGAAGGTGAATGAGAAGCGTATTAATTCCAAGATGTTTAGCGAGCGCTACAACTATGTGCGGACTGATATTGAGAAGAAGTACAAGGCGCCTTTGACTCTTTCGGTGCAGGATGCCTATATTTATAATCTTTGTCGCCCGGAAAGACTACTGAGATTAATGTACGGTTTTACACTCTATGATGACGGCACAAAGAAAGTGGCACGCTATCAGCAGTTTTTTGCAGTTGAAAAAGTGATGGAGCGTGTGCGAAACATTGAAGGAGGTAAGCGCAGAGGAGGCGTGATATGGCACACCCAAGGTTCGGGCAAATCGCTGACCATGGTTTTGTTGGCGCAGTCTATTATACTTGATAAGTCGATTCGCAATCCGCGAATTATCCTTGTAACCGACCGCACGGACCTCGATAGGCAAATTACAACGACATTCCGCAAATGTCAAGTAAATGTTGAGAATGCTACAACGGGTAGTAATCTTGTGAAGTTGTTGGAGTGTGCGAGTGCAACGGTAATAACGACCATAATCAATAAGTTTGAGACTGCCGTAAGAGGATTGAAGTCTCCGCTTACTGACCCTAATATTTTTGTGTTGATAGACGAGGGACACCGCAGTCAGTATGGCGAAATGGGAATCAAGATGGAGAAAGCATTGCCCAATGCTTGCTTTATTGCGATGACCGGCACTCCATTGATGAAGAAGGAGAAGAGCACTGCGACAAAATTTGGGGGAATTATTCAGCCTATTTACACGGTAGATCAGGCCGTGAAAGATGGTGCCGTCGTGCCATTGCTTTATGAGGGTCGTATGGTGCCTCAAGAGGTGCATGCAGACTCCATAGATAGATATTTTGACCGTATTTGCGAATGGATGACTGATGCACAGAAAGCCGACATGAAAAAGAAATTCAGTCGTGCCGACCAAGTGAACCAGGCAGAACAGCGTGTATATGCCATTGCGTGGGATATATCACAACATTTCCGCAAGAACTGGCAAGGTTCAAAATTTAAGGCACAATTGGTCGCTCCAAGAAAACGAGTCGCGATAATGTATAAAAAGTTCCTTGATGAGATTGGAATTGTCTCTTCAGAGGTGCTTATCACTTCACCAGACACACGAGAAGGAGAAGATGTGGCATTTGGCGAAACTTCAAATATAGAGTTGGCGTTTTGGAAGCAGATGATGGATGAACATGGAACGGCAAAGAAATATGAACAGAATATTATCAGTCGCTTCAAAAATAGCAACCACCCAGAAATCATTATTGTGGTAGATAAGTTGCTTACAGGGTTTGATGAACCGAAAAACACGATTCTGTATCTTGATCGCAAACTCAAAGAACATACATTGTTACAAGCGATTGCTCGTGTAAATAGAGTGTGTGACGATAAAGAGTTTGGGTATATTGTAGATTATTATGGCGTTTTCAGCAACCTAAATGATGCACTTGAAATCTACACGGAGTTTGACCAAGAGGATCTTGCAGGTACATATACAGATATTTCAGACGAAGTAGCAAAATTACCACAGCGTCAAAGCGAAGTGTGGGATATCTTGCGTGAGGTTAAAAATCAAGGAGATTTAGAAGCATATGGTGAGATATTGCGTGATGAGGAAAAACGAGCCCTCTTCTATGATAAGATAACTATGTATGCCCGGACCCTAAAAATTGCTCTTGCAGCAATTAACTTCCATAAAACCACTGCGCCGGAACTGATTGATCGTTATAAAAACGATTTAGCAATGTTCCTAAAATTACGCAGGGCTACCCAGGAACGATATTCTGACACGATAGATTTCTCACAATATGAAGGTCAAATTCAAAAACTTATTGATACCCATATTGAGAGCGGGGAAGTGCAAGTAATTACAGAATTAGTTAATATTTTCGATAAGGAGAAATTTGCGGAAGAGGTTGAAAAGATTGTGGGAAAATCGGCAAAGGCTGACACTATAGCCTCTCGAACAGCTAAGTATATCACAGAGAGTATGGATACCGACCCTGCGTTCTTCAAGAAATTCTCAAAGATGTTAGAGGAGACTATTGAGGAATACAAGCATGGGCGTATAAGTGAAGCGGAATACTTACAGCGAGCTGAAGATATTATGCATAAGGTATTAAGTCGCACAGATAGTGAGATTCCCGAGTCTCTGCAAAGCAACAATGCAGGCCGAGCATACTTTGGTTTAGGGTTAGAAGTCTATAAGAGAGTCTGTAAGGATTCTGGAATGTTTGACTTGACAGGGTTGGCTCTGATGACCGCAAACAAGATTGATGAAATTATTAAAGCACATATTTACCCCGACGGCTCATTGATGATAGATTGGACAGCCAAAGATAGGCTAATTGGTACTATGAAATTGGAAATAGAGGATTATCTAATCGATGTAATAAAAAGGGAGTATGGCGTTCCATTAACCTTTGACGATATGGATTCTATTATTGACAATTCGGTAGATGTTGCATCAAAATGGTTTCGTTAATGGAAGGTAAAATTAATTTTGGTTCTCACGAGATCGTGTTTAACGTAAAGTTCTCCGATCGCAAAACACTTGGCATAAAGGTCTATCCAGCAAATAATGTTGAGGTATTAGCACCTCTTGATACGACAATAGCAACAATAGAACAACGGATATATAGAAGGGCTAAATGGATTTTACGCCAACAAAACTATTTTAAACAATTAGGAGAACGCACTCCCGAAAAAAGATTCATCAGTGGGGAATCTCACTATTATCTTGGTCGCCAATTTTTATTGCGTGTTGATGAGGGAAAACCTAATAGTGTGCGATATAAAGGACGATATTTTGAAGTAATATGCACACCTACGAGTAAGGCAAAAGAGTTGATGAAAGAGTGGTATAAATCGCATGCCAAAAATAAATTTGCAGAATTTGCAGAACCTATTATAGCTCGCTTTGAGAAATATGGTGTTGCTCCATCGTCTTTGTTTATTCAAGAGATGGAGAATCGCTGGGGAAGTTGCACTCCAAAAGGGAAAATAATTCTCAACACTCGATTGGTTATGGCTCCTCGACCCTGTATTGAATATGTGATTACTCATGAACTTTGCCATTTGCTACACCCTGATCATACAAAGGCTTTTTGGGAACTTTTACAAAAGGAAATGCCTGATTGGGAGAGATGGAAGAATAAATTAGAAAGATTTATGTTATAATTAAGAATTCTAAAAATAATCATATGACCGAAACCAACCGTATAGAATATAAAAGAGAATTGACCTCAGAGCTTGATATTGAGAAGGAGGTTGTGGCGTTGTTTCACAAACCCACTTTCGCTCGTTTCGTGTAGATGTAAAATCTACCCACTTGCTTATTTGTGGTTGCCCTTAATTATCAAAGAACGGTAGCAATAAAGCAAACAATGTTTGTACTTCTAAGAAAAGATATAATATGCAAAACATAGTAAAAATATTAGCGGATACACTACTTGTTGATTTGTTCAATAAGAACTCAAAAGGTGCTGACATTAGCAAAAAAGAGTTTGAAGTGATGATGGAGGCTTATAAAAAAGACCACGAAAACAGAATTGATAGTAGTGATCAATTAGAACCTGAACAGAAGGAAATATTAAAGCAACTCTACAATAAAGCGGCAGATAACATCAAGGATTATTGTCAAGAGTGTTTGCGAATTGATGGCAGATTGATAGATTAAAATATATCAGGTATATGTCAAAAATATCCATTCGATTCTATAATGATCGTGAGGTGCGAGCTGTTTGGGATGAGGAGAATTCCAAGTGGTGGTTTTCTGTGCTCGATATTGTCGGGGTGCTGAACGACCAAGACGACTATCAGAAGAACCGCAACTATTGGAAGTATCTCAAAACAAAGCTACGCAAGGAACAAAGTCAGTTGGTTAGCGCCACTAACCAACTCAAACTATTGGCGGCTGATGGTAAGCGATATGCAACCGACACCCTTGACTACGATGGCGTTCTGCTTCTCGCAAAGAGTTTTCCAAATGCCCGTGCAATGCGTTTTGTCGAATGGTTTACGAATAGCGACGAGACTATTGACGGCAAGAGCAAGTCGAAAGCATACGCTCTTTTCGAGAGTAGCCTAATAGACAATATCGAGGTAGGAACGGTCAAAGGCCTGCAGCAGATTCACGCCTACTTGTTTGGTGGTTTGTACGATTTTGCCGGCCAGATTCGCACGGTAAATATCGCCAAGGGAGGTTTTCAGTTTGCGATGGCGCAATTCCTTCCGCAGACGCTTGCAACAATCGAGCATATGCCCGAAACAACTTTCGAAGAGATTGCCGACAAATATGTTGAGATGAATATTGCTCATCCGTTCCGAGAGGGCAATGGTCGTGCGACTCGTATTTGGCTCAATCTGATTCTCAAAAAGCAGTTGCAGAAATGCGTTGATTGGAGTAAGATTGACAAGAACGACTACTTGAATGCGATGCAAAAGAGCGTAGTTAATTCGTCGGAGATTAAGCAACTTTTGCAGTCTGCTTTGACCAACAAAATCAACGACCGTGAGACCTTCATGAAGGGTATAGACTACTCATATTACTATGAGCAGGAGGAGTAATAATTCACTCGCCATGGCGAGCAAAATAGAGTATGAAGATTTATTAAGTGAGATAAATTCTTTATCGCAAAAAGAACACCGATGGTGACCGAAGTTGGCAAAACAAATTTTAGGATTTAGAACTGCTCTCTCCGTAACAGAAGAAACGTAGCATGTAAGACTGACAGTTAGTCTATATAAATAGCGTCTATAAACACATAAACGCAATCTGTTTGTTTTATCCAAAAAAGCGTTCTATCTTTGCACTGTCAAACAACAAGAATTAATAACTAAACAAAATCAATACTACTATGAACACTGAAAACAAGAAGTCCGTTAAGGGTACTCAAACTGAAAAGAACCTCATGATGTCATTTGCTGGCGAATCTCAGGCACGCATGCGTTACACTTACTTTGCCAGCGAAGCTAAGAAGGAGGGCTTTGAGCAAATTGCTGCCATCTTCCTTGAAACGGCAGAGCAAGAACGTGAACATGCGAAGCGCATATTTAAGTTCCTTGAAGGCGGCATGGTAGAAATCACCGCAAAGTTCCCCGCAGGTGTAATTGGCACTACAGTTGAAAACCTTAAGGCGGCAGCGGCTGGTGAACACGAAGAATGGGCACTTGACTATCCCGCATTTGCTGAAACTGCTGCGGCAGAAGGTTTCCCCCAGATTGCAGCAATGTATCGCAATATTGCCATTGCTGAGAAGGCACACGAAGAACGTTACTGCAAACTTGTGAAGAACATTGAAGAGCACGAAGTGTTCCGCAAGGACGGCAAGGTGTTCTGGCAATGCCGCAACTGTGGTTTTATTACTGAAAACATTGAAGCACCCAAGGCTTGCCCCGCATGCCTCCACCCACAGGCTTACTTTGAAGTGATGAAGCAGAACTATTGATATTAAGCATATCATAAATTTAGCCCCGATTTTTATAACTTCACACAACTTAAGAGGGAGTGCCAAGCAAATTTGGCACTCCCTCATTTTTGTAATAATTCAACTCATAGCAGATAGCGACTTACGTTGTATAAAAGACTACTCGCTGGAAGTATCTATTGCATTTAATTGAGGAACTGGATAATTAGTATTTTGCTTTGCTCCAAGCGCCTCGAGCTGATTACAAGTTACCACGATACTCTGCCCTTTTTCTAAAAGTTTCTTCTCACCATCCTCGTAAGCATCGCGTGCATTTTTCAAGGCCTTACCCACAGCATCATAATTCTTGAGGAACATCCCTACGCGCTTAATCATTTCGTTGGCAAGTTTGTACACCTCCTTATGATTTTCCGCCTGCTTGATTTGCGTCCAAGTCAGGTTAATCATGCGCAGTGCCGCAAAGAGGGTTTGCTCGTCGGCGATAAACACATTTTGCTCCATCGCTTTGCGCCAAAGGTCGGGTTGGGCATTCAGCGCGGTCCAAAGCGCACCTGTGTGAGGTACAAACATAATGACGTAGTCCATCTTCTGCTTCGGCGCTTGGATGTACGAAGAATAATCCTTCTTCGACAACTCCTTAACGTGCTTTTGGATGCTGTCAATGTGCAGTTTCAATGCCTCCTGACGGGCATCGTCATTCTCAGCATTCACATAATCCATAAACGCAGTGAGTGACACTTTGGAGTCAATGATTACCTCGCGCGTGGTGTCGAGATGCAGAATCACGTCGGGGCGCAAGTTACCTCCCGTGTCGGTCTTCACCACATTTCCCGCGGCATCGCGAATGACGCATTCGCGCTCGTAATGTATGCCACACTGCAATCCCTGAGAGTCCAAGAGTTCCTCCAACACACGTTCGCCCCAATTCCCCTGCACCTTACTCTTGTGCTTAAATACACGCGCCAACTCATCCGCACTCTGCTTCGCCTCAGCGCTATGCTTCATCATATTCTCCAAGTTCTCCCTCATTGCCGCACTGAGTTCCGTCTGCTTCAGAGTGCTTTCGCTCATCGTCTGCTTCATCTTCTCAATCGTCTCACGCAGGGGCGTCACAATTTGCCCAAGGTTCGTATTGCTCGACTCCGCAAACTCCTTCTGACGCTGCTTCAGCATGTCGTCGGTAGCAATTTTCACCTGTGCCGAAACCTTTGCCATAGTTTCATCAAACCGCGCCTGTTGCGCCTTCAACGCCTGCTCATGGTTGCGCTCTTGCGTAGCCAAAAGTTCCTTAGAATCCGCCTTCACTTGAGCGATGCGCTCCTCAAAATCAGTTTTCGTTTTCTCCAACTGCGTCTGCAAATTCTCCACCTGCATTTTAGCATTGGTCTGCTCACGCTCCAACTGCCATTTGAGTTGCTCTATCGTTGCAAAAAGACTTTGGTTCTTCAGTCTCAAAATCACATAACCAATCCCTCCGCCAAGAAGCAGACTGGTTATAATTGCGATAACCATTTCCATTATATAAATATTGTGTCTTTGTAGAATTTGGGACAGAACAATTACTTCACCACTTCGCCCTTCCAGGAAAGGATACCGTCTGAGAGTTCGGTGACTTGGAGGCCTGCATTTACCATGCGCTCTGCGGCGAGTTTGCTTCGGCGACCACTACGGCAGTAGACGGCGACGGGGCGAGCGGGATTGAGCGTTGCGATTTGGGCGTCAAAGTTTTCGGACTTCACATCCATGTTTACGGCACCGGGGATGTGGCCTTCGCTAAACTCTTCGGGGGTGCGGGCATCTACGAGTTGCACGTCTTTGTTAGCGATGACTTCGGCAAATTGCTGGGCGTCAACCGACTTAAATTCAGTGTTTGACTGGCAACCTACGAGGGAGGCTGCGGCAAGGAGAAGGGAGAAAAGTTTTTTCATAGTTTCAAGAAATTGAGTTTGTTCTGGGTTACTATTTACTTACAACGCCGCCACCTCTCGCGTACGGAATGATTCGCGAGCCTTGCGGACGTACAATTTGATGACGTCTGCGGGGAGGGAGGTGGTGCGGACGAAGGCGCGGGTGAGGTCGGGGAATTTGGCGAGGGCGGTGGCGAGGCACCAGGCTACTGCCATGCGCACGTAGTAGGGTTGCGGGCCTTGCGCTGTGCCTTGCTGGGCAACCTTGGGTTTTCCTTTGGCATATTGATACTCGGAACTGATTTCCTCAAAGCGGAGGGTTTCAAACTGCTTGAAGATGCGGGGCAACCATACCTCGGTCAGGAAATAGGTCATGGCAACGACGATGGCGAAGCGCACTTCAAATTCGCGGGTGGAGCGGAAGTAGGGTTGGAGAAACGCCCAAAGTTCGGACTTATCTGCGCGCGCCATCCACTTGGCATGGGCGCAATAAGAGTCGCACACCGCCCAGTTGTCCATCACGGGGACATACGCCGAGAGCATCTTGAGGCGTTCGGCAAGACTGCACTTTTCGAGGTTGATAAGGTAGCCCCAAACGACGGTTTCTTCGTAACAAAGCGTAGCGCTCGGTATAGTCTCAAAGCAGCGTATCACCGCTGCCCCACCCTGACACTCCTTGCGCTCACCATTGGGCAGTTCCACCGCCCCACCCGAGCGCGAAAGCTGCCTTGCCACCTGTTTCATCTCAGGAGCATGAAGTCCCAACACACGGCGTGAGGGAAGGGCATTCACTACGCGCAAATGCCCGTCGCGGTAACGCGCATCGGTAAGGAAACGGTCACTGATAAAGGGGGTGAGGAGAGAGAGAATCATGAGGAGGTGGGATTTTTAAAAGGGGGATGGAGGAAGGCGGCGCTAAACACGAAAGGTTGGCAGGACGCCAACCTTTTTTCGAGCGCTCCGATGACTATTTTTGGAGGCAAAAACCATTGTCAGAAAAACTATATCTATTGTAGTAAAAATTATTAGTAACCTTTTTTAAAATATGTTACTAATAATTTAAATTTTCTTACTAATAATTTTTGCTAAAATAGACCGCTGATTTTCAGCGAGTTACAAAGACGCGTTTTTCACTCTGTTTTTGGGGAAAATCTGTTACATTTTCCGCCCCGCATCTATCCTCAAAAAGATGAAGAGCAGGATGGTGAAGCCCCAGAGGGAGGAACCGCCGTAACTGAAGAAGGGCAGCGGGATTCCGATGACGGGCGTAAGGCCTAAGACCATGCCAATGTTGATAAAGACATGGAAGAGCAGGATGCTCAGTACACAATATCCATATACGCGCGCGTAAGTGTGCGTTTGCCGTTCGGCGAGGTAAACGAGGCGCAGGATGAGCGTGAGGAAGAGCAGGAGCACGGCGGATGAACCTATGAAACCTTGCTCTTCGCCTACGGTACAGAAGATGAAGTCGGTGTCTTGCTCGGGCACGTACTTGAGCTTCGTCTGCGTGCCGTTCATAAATCCCTTTCCTTCAAATCCGCCCGAGCCAATGGCAATCATGCTTTGGTTGACATTATACCCTGCCCCGGCATTGTCGGTCACGACGCCCAGGAGCACTTGGATACGGATTTTTTGGTGGGGTTGCAAGTGGTCGAGGGCGAAGTTTGCGGAGTAAAGAAAGCCGAGCGACCCGAGCGTGAAGAGCGCGATGTAAAAATAGGCGATGATGCGCTCGCTCAAGGCGTGGTAACAGAGGTAGAGGAAGGTGCCCACAAGCACGACAACAAAGGCGAGCGACACATCAATGGGGACTACCGCCAGCGAGAAGAACAGCGCAGAACCTACTATGGCAATGCCTGCCCAAAAGATGCGCCAGGCGTGGATGGTTTGCTTACAAAAGATGTGAATCATCCCGATGCAGAAGAGCCAAATGACGGTCATGACCGAGAAGGCGCCCACCGTGGAGAGCGTGCCCTCAAGGGGGACTTCAGCGTAGCGAATGCCCACTACGAAGTAGAGCACTGCGGCAAAGGCGGTGAAGAGAAAGGCGCCGGGCATGCCTTCGCGGTAGAATACCAAGAAGAAGGCGGCATAGACAAGGGCGGAACCCGTTTCTTTCTGCATAATGATAAGCGCCATGGGCAGGAGCACGATGAATGCGGCCTTGAGCAGGTTGCGCATCTTGTCGAGCGAGAAACCGTATTGCCCACACATTTTCGCCACCGCCAGTGCCGTGACGCATTTGGCAAACTCGGCAGGTTGCAGATTGACAGGTCCGAGCGAAATCCAGGAGCGTGAACCCTTGATGTCCTTGGCGATGAAGGGCGTGACGAGCAGGAGCACCATCGTCAGGACATACAGGAGTCCCGTAAGCTGGTCGAAATACTGGTCGTCGATGAGCAAAATGATCAGTCCGATAACGAGTGCCAACCCCATCCACACGATTTGCTTCCCCGAGCGAGTGGCAAAGTCGAAGAAGTCAGTATCACCAATTTCATGGCTGGCCCCACAGATGGAAAACCACCCGAAGACCATCAGGAGAAGGTACACCACGACAACCACCCAATCTGCTGAAAGGACGGCGTTACGCTGTAGTCTATCGTTCCTGTTTACCATAATTTATTGTGCGTTGCTGCATCGCATCCGCCTTAAGTTTTGAAGTTTCTGAAAGTTCGCCGTTGAGGTATTGCTCCATGATGAGTCCGCCAATGGGTACGCCGTAAACGGCACCGTAACCGCCGTTCTCTACATAGACTGCCACGGCAATTTTGGGTTCGTTCATGGGGGCAAATCCCATAAATACGGAGTGGTCTTGCCCACGGTTTTCTGCCGTACCCGTCTTGCCGCACACCTCAATGCCAGGAATGGCGGCGCCTCGGCAAGTTCCGCCCGTCACGGCGGCACGCATCCCCTCGACGGCGTAGTCGTACCACTTTTCGTCCACCATCGTGTAGTTGGGCGTGGTGTAAACGGAATCGAGTTCGGCATGCTGAATCTCCCTGACTACGTGGGGAACGTAGTAATGCCCACGGTTGGCAATCGTTGCGGCGAGGTTAGCAATTTGGAGGGGGGTAGCGGTCACTTCTCCCTGACCGATGGAAATCGAAATCACGGTAAGTGCGTTCCAAATGCCCTTGTACGCCTTGTCGTAGTATTGTGCGTTGGGAATCATCCCACGCTTCTCGCCCGGAAGGTCAATGCCGAGGGCGTAACCGAATCCCATTTCTACGAGGTGATCTTTCCAGCGCGTCATAGCGTCTTGCACGGTGGGATACTTCGAGCGGTTGGAGAACATTCTCACGAGGTTCCAACAGAAATAGGCATTACAACTCGTGGCAATGGAGGGCACCAACGGGATGGGGGCAGGATGAGGGTGACAACCGAGGTGGAGACCGCCGTAGTGGAAACCTCCGTTGCAGGGGAACCCAATGTCGGGGGTGATGCTCCCCTCTTGGAGTCCGATAAGCGACTGGGTGAGTTTGAAAGTCGAACCCGGTGGGTAGGTACCCATGATGGCGCGGTTCAGCAAGGGTTTCATGGGGTCGGCAGACAACTTGCGGTGCATCTTTCCACGGTCGCGCCCCACCATAATTCGGGGGTCGTAGGTGGGAGAAGAAGCCATGCAGAGCACTTCCCCCGTTGCGGGTTCTATGGCAACGATGGCGCCCAACTTACCTTGGAGCAAGCGTTCGGCAAGTGCCTGAAGGTCTTTATCGAGTCCGAGGGTCAAGTTGCGCCCTGGCACTGGAGCAATGTCGTATTGCCCATCCATGTAATGGCCTTTGGTGCGCCCACGCACATCGCGGAGCATGATGCGCATCCCCTTCTCTCCGCGCAAATATTGTTCGTACGAACGCTCAATGCCGAGTTTCCCGATGTTGTCTCCACTACGGTAATACGGGTCGTTGAGGATGTCTTTTTCGTTTACCTCACCCACATCACCCAGGATGTGTGCCCCCATACCGTCGGCATAGTGGCGGATGGTGCGCTTCTCGGCAGAGAATCCGTTGAAGCGGTAGAGTTTTTCCTTAAACACCGAAAATTCTTCGGCGGGAATCTGACTCATGAAGAGCTGCGGCGTATGGCGGGAATAGCCGATGCGTTGCTTGATTTCCTTCATGCGTTGCTTGTAAAACTCTGGGGTAATCCCTACCGTTTCGCAGAAATCCAGGGTGTCCACTCCCCATTGTTCCTGCATCACCACCATGATATTATACGAGGGTTCGTTATATACAAGCAAGCGCCCCTTGCGATCGGTCACAAGACCGCGCGAGGGGTATATAATTTCCTTACGGAAGGCGTTGGAGTCGGCACTCTTCTTGTAGTCGTCGCTAAACATTTGCAACGAGAACAGGCGAATGATGTAAATCAGAATGATGCCGACGGCTATGCCTCCGATGACGAATTTGCGATTGTCGAAGGAGTGGTCGCGAGCCATAACAAAAACTATCGCTTGTTGCGCAACATCTCAAATGAGAGTATGAGGAGCGTAGTGAGAAGTGTTGAGGTAAAAATATTGAGCAGGAGGTCGGCAAGATGGAAGAAACTAAATGTTTCGATGAGGTAGAAGGTGGTGGTGTGAAGCAAAGTTATCCCTACCGTATAACGGGTAAAACATCCCCACTCCATTGTGCGCACGGAAGGTACCAAAGCACCGTCGCCACGCTCGGTGGGCGCAAATACAGTGAGTACAACAGGGCGCAACAGCGCAGTAAGCAACAGCGCAGAGGATGCCATACCGGGTGTACTACTAAACAAATCAACCACAAAACCCAACACAAATGCCAACACCAATAATGCCCAACGCGCAATCGTGCTGGGCAATATCATGATAAAGTAAAGGTAAATCATGGGCATAGCGTAACCCAGCAGGTGAATGTGGTTGCACACAATAACCTGCCCTGCTGTGAGGACTATGAACCATGCTATGTAGGAGAAGAGGGAGGGGGACATGGGGGGAAGGAGGAGAGTGAGGAGTGAGAAGTGAGGAGTGAGTAACGCCATGCGGTGCGAAACCTCACCCTTCAGGGGGAGGTTGGAGGGGACTACTCGTTTACTCGTCTACGAAAAATCTATTCACTTATCTTTGAGAAGAGGCTATCGATAGCCGCCTTATAGGGAGTAGCAATCACGTTGACTTCGCGGAGGGTGGAGAAGTCCGTACCGAGGGCGATGTCGAGTTTATACGACTGTCCGTCGGCGGAGTTGTTCACCTTCTCAATTTTCCCTACAAAGATGCCAGGGGGAAACACGGAGGAGTAACCGCTGGTTTCAATGACGAAATCTTTTTCTACTTGTGCATGGCGGGGGATATCATCCACCGTAGCACGGCGCATACTCTTGCCGTCCCATTGCAAATAACCGAAGTACCTTTGCCCCTGAATGCGACAACTGATGCTGGACTTCTGATTGGTCACGGGAATCACCAAACTGTATGCGTCACTCACAAGGTAAACCACACCGACAACACCGCCACCACCGACAACGCCCATTTCGGGTTTCACCCCGTGAGCACTACCGCGGTCGAGCACCAAGTAATTATTCTTCGTACCCTTGGAGTTTGAAATCACCTTCGCAGGAATCATCTCGTAATCCACCAAGTTGCGCGCCATCGCCCGCTCCACGTCCGTAGAATCTCGCTTGAGGGTCATCATCGCCTCGCGCAGGCGGTCGTTCTCCAGCATGAGTTGGGCATTCTGCGCCGTGAGGTCGCGATTGACGGCTCTCAAATGCACATAGCTCCACAAGTCCAAGTACCATCGGTCAATCCCTGCCACCACCGTATTCGCACCCGTATGCCACACACTCCCCTGAAAGCTATTGAAGCGTATCAGGAGCGAAAGGCTGACGTACTCTAACACAATGAAGAGCAGCAGGTAATGGTATTTTCGGAGAAAGTCGAAGAGATGGGACATAGGAAAGAGAGAAAGGAGAAAGGAGAAAGACCATGCGGAATTTTCTTCCGTTTATGTCTACACGCACCTTACCTACTTGTCTACTAACATAGGAGAAAGGAGAAAGGAGAAATTACCATGCGGGACTTCAAGGCGCCAGCTTCTTTCTCATTTCTCCTTTCTCATTTCTGATTTCTAAATCTTATCGCATCAAGAACGTGAAGTTGTCCACATTCTTAAGCGCGATACCCGTTCCGCGCGCTACACAGAGGAGGGGATCCTTTGCCACGTGGAAGGGGATGTTAATCTTATCGGTAAGGCGCTTGTCAAGTCCGCGGAGCAAGGCACCACCACCAGTGAGCCAAATACCGTTCTTCACGATGTCGGCATAAAGTTCGGGAGGTGTACTTTCGAGGGCGTTGATAACAGCCTGCTCAATACGTGCGATTGACTTTTCAAGGCAGTGCGCAATTTCCTGGTAGCACACGGGCACCTCCATAGGCATTGCCGTGATACGGTTCGGACCGTACACCACATAGTCCTCGGGAGTTTCGCCGGGGAGGTCAGTAAGCGCAGCACCCACGGCAATCTTGATACGTTCCGCCATACGTTCACTGACGCGCACGTTGTGCTGACGGCTCATGTATTCCTGAATGTCGTTGGTGAAGTCGTCACCCGCCATCTTGATAGAACTGTTAGAAACGATGCCGCCCAATGAGAGCACAGCGATTTCCGTTGTACCACCACCGATGTCTACAATCATATTACCTTCGGGCGCATTCACATCAATCCCCACACCGATAGCCGCAGCCATGGGTTCGTAAAGGAGGAAGATGTCGCGACCGCCAGCATGCTCCGCAGAGTCGCGCACCGCACGGAGTTCCACTTCCGTTGAACCCGAGGGCACACCAATCACCATGCGCAACGAGGGCGAGAAGAGGCGCTTACCTTTGTGCACCATCTTAATCAACCCGCGCATCATCTGCTCGCAGGCGTTAAAGTCGGCAATCACACCGTCGCGCAAGGGACGGATTACGCGAATCTTATCGTTCGTCTTTTCGTACATCAGTTTTGCCTTGCCCCCTACGGCCTTCATCGCGTCCGTATGGCGGTCGAGCGCCACCACGGAGGGTTCGTCTACCACGATTTCATCGTTGCAAATGATAATCGTGTTAGCCGTGCCGAGGTCGATAGCAAGTTCCTGCTTGAGCGAAAAGAAGTTTGAAATTACATTCTTAAAGAAGCTCATAATAGTTTTTGTTTAGTAGACGAGTAAACAAGGTACGAGTAAACAAGAGCGTTTGCGAGACAAACGATTGTCGTCCCGCATGGTATCTTTTATCTTTACTCTTTTAATACACTTGTTTACCAACTTACTTCTTAAAGTAAGCCTGAATCGCAGTGTCATAGTGGCTGCTCACGCCAAACGCCTGAGTTGCGAACCAACGGCGCTGTTCGAGCGTAGTCTGCGCACCGTTTTCCTTCACGATGTCGAGAAGGGGCTGATATTCTGCCTTTGAGGGCACGATAACCACGTCGTTGAAGTTCTTCGCACCAGCGCGGATGAGTGAGATACCGCCTATATCAATCTTTTCAATAATGTCTGCTTCCGAAGCACCGCTTGCCACCGTCTGCTCGAAGGGATAGAGGTCAACGATAACGAGGTCGATTTCGGGAATTTCGTATTGCGCCATCTGCTGCTGGTCACCTTCGAGCGCACGACGACCGAGAATACCACCGAAGATTTTGGGGTGAAGCGTCTTCACGCGACCGCCGAGGATAGAGGGGTAAGAAGTCACGTCTTCCACCTTCTGACAGGGGAAACCAAGGCTTTCGATAAATTCGCGCGTACCGCCCGTTGAGAGGAACTGCACACCATCGTTGTGGAGCGCTGTGAGGAGTTCGTCAAGACCGTCCTTGTGGAACACAGACACCAAAGCTGTCTTAATTTTCTTAGTTGCTGACATAAGTATAAATTGTTTTAAGTTTATTGTCCTGTAATTGAACTGCAAAGTTACACTTTTTCTTTAGCATACACGGCATAAAGAGGGGGGAAAGTTGGGGAGGGGAGAAGAAAATTCCCCATCATTTTCTGCACATCGACAGTTTACGAAAAGTCGCACCAAAGGTTATGGGCAAGGTATAAAATCAAGGCAATTTTACCCCAGAAAAACGCCTTTTATAACCACCTGATTATCAGTAGGATTATAACGGTCAAAATTATTAGTAACATATTTTAAAAAAGGTTACTAATAATTTTTTTTATGTTACTAATAATTTTCACTACAATAGGTTTAGTTTTTGCGAAGTCTATTTGCGGAGTGAAAATTCAAAACACAAACCTCCCTCTTCGCGATTCCGAACCGAGATTTCCCCACCGTGAAAGATCACGGCGTGCTTCACAATGGCAAGTCCAAGTCCTGTGCCGCCCATTCTCCGAGAGCGCCCCTTGTCAACACGGTAGAAGCGTTCAAAAAGGCGTGGCAGTTCGGCGGATGCCACTCCCCGACCATCGTCTTCAAAGCGCAAACGACAGACTTCGGCAGTGTTTTCCAACAAGGTGATGTAGATATTTTTACCCCCCGAATAATCCAGAGCGTTTTCCGTAAGGTTTTGAAAAATAGAACTGATGAGCATCAAGTTGCCCTCCACCTCCACACGTTCCTTCACTTCTATGTGCACCTCCATCCGCTCGTCGGCAGGCATTATGGCAACCTCCGCCGCCACCTCGTTGATGATATCGTTCAGACACACGGGTTGCTTCGCAATCAGCGCACTCCCGTCTTCCATTCTTGTAATGAGCGACACGTCACCCAGCAATCTGCGCAAGCGTTCGGCGTTGGCATAACAGCGCTCAATGAGTTCCTGCCGTTTTTCCTCGGTCAGAGAAATCCCCGAAAGCAGGGTCTCAAGACACACCTGCATAGAGGCAACGGGCGTTTTGAGTTCGTGGTTAATATTATTGGTGAGCTGACGCTTGATGCGAATCTTCTCCTGCTCCTCACGCATTGCCGCTTCATGCGCTCGGTCGCGGTCAAGAATCGTTTGCTGCCACTGCCCGTAAAGATGGACAATGCTGTTAGAGATAGCGCCCAACTCATCGTTGGGGAAGGGTTCTTCTTCATTAAACACCTCCCCACGCTTCGCCCTTTTGGCAAAAAGATTGAGGCGGTCAATAGTGTTCCCCAGCCGACGCGTAGCAAAATAAGCCACCACACTCATGATGCTGCTCAGGATAACCATCCCCCACAGGAACACCCAATCCGCACTGAGCAACTCCCGAAGCGAAGCGGAATAAGGTATCGCCGTGCGCACAACAACCCTTTCGCCACGCGTAGCGGAATAGAAATATTGGCGTCCATCGCTTGCCGAGCGCCTTCCGATGTGATACCCAGCGCCCTTCTTCAGAGCCGCTGCCACTTCTGGGCGACCACGATGATTGTCTAACGAATCGGAATCCAATTCATTGTCATACACGACGGTGCCCGAGAGCGTTATGACCGACACGCGCAGGTCTTCAAACGGCCGAGAGTGCGTAGCAATGTAGCGCTGATAATCTTCGCCTTGCTCTACGGTCTCAAGCAGGTAGCGATTGTAGAGTTGCAGCTGCGCACTGATGAAGTCGCTCTTATATTCCCGTTCGCGCACGTACTGAAAGGCGGCAACCAGGCACGTCATCAACCATGAGAACGCCAGCAGCACGAGGAAGAGACGGCGATGGTAAGAGAGTTTAATCACGGAAGCCATAACCAAATCCTGAACGGGTTATAATATACGTTCCGTAACTTCCAATCTTTGCACGGAGGCGCGTGATGTTCACGTCAATCGTTCTGTCGAGCACCACCACCTCATCGCTCCACACGCGGCTCAATATCTGTTCGCGCGAACAAATCTTTCCGCGGTGAGATAGCAGATAAGCCAAAAGTTCAAACTCCTTACGCGTGAGTTTCACTTCCGCACCATCTACCGTGCAGCGCTTAAATTCGAGGTCCAAGCAAAGCCCCTCCACTTGAAGCCGCAGCGACGGTGCCGTTGCTGCCTGCGGTTTGCTTGCAGCCGTTCTGCGCAACACGCTCTTTACTCTGGCTACAACATTACGCACGGTATAAGGTTTTGTAATGTAGTCATCCGCGCCCAAGTTAAGCCCCATAACCATATCGTCCTCGGCGTCGCGCGCCGTGCAAAAGATGATGGGGATTTCCGAAAGGTTCATGTCAGCCTTAAGCATCTTCGCCATTTTTATACCGCTGATTTCGCCCATCATCACGTCCAGCAAAATCAGGGCGTAGCGCGTAAGGTCAAGCGTCAGCGCCTGCTCTGCGCTCAAGGCTGTATCTACGTCAAAGCCCTCATTCTCAAGATTCAGTTTCAGCACCTCGCAGAGGGTTTCTTCGTCGTCAACAATCAAAATGCGTTGGTTCGTCATAAGTAAGTTTCAACTGTTTCTGCGGCAAAGTTACAGAGAAATATCAGGCAGGGGAATGGGGAAAATTAGATTTAACAAAAATGTAACAATTTCAGCGCTCCTCCCCGCTCGCCCCCACTTTTTCAGAATTAACAAAACCCTAACGTTATTGTAACAACCTTGTAACATGACGCCCGTAATTTTGCACCGTGAAAACCGAGGAAGCGCAGTCTCATAAGTCGCCCTTTGATTCACCCGCTCCAACCGTTGGAACAACTTATTCATTTCATTTTATATTACAATCACAATGAAAAACAAATTTCTCTTCGCAGGCCTCGCCGCTTGCATGGTAACGAGCGCTGCAGCGCAGCAAAATTCTGAAAAGGCTGAGCCTAAAGGCAAGGCTATCGTGCAGGTATTCGGCAATTTCCATTCCGCGTTTGGCGCACAGAATGATGATCGCGGTTTTGAACTTGAGCGTAGTTACTTAGGCTATGAGTACAAGTTAGACAACGGACTCACCGTAAAGGGAGTGATGGACATGGGCAAGTCCAGCGACGTGAGCGACAACAATCGCCTTGCTTATATTAAGAATGCGTCACTCTCATGGAAGTCGGGCAAACTGACGCTCAACGGTGGTTTGATTTCTACCACACAATTCAACTTCCAGGAAAAGTTTTGGGGTTATCGCTACGTTATGAAGTCGTTTCAAGACCAATACAAGTTTGGCAGCAGCGCCGACCTCGGTATCTCAGCCACGTACAAGTTTGCCGACTGGATTTCTGCGGACGCTATTGTCGTAAATGGCGAAGGTTATAAGAAGATTCAAAAGAACGACGGTTTGAACTACGGACTTGGCGCCACTTTAACCCCCATCAGCGGGCTCAGCATCCGCCTTTACGCAGGCATTAACGAAGCCAGCGCGGACGGTGCAAAGGACATTCTCAACGCTGCCGCATTCGTGGGTTACAAGGCAAAGCATTTTAGCATTGGTGCGGAATATAACCTTATGAAGAATGCTTCCAACAAGAAGGATGCTGACCAGCAGGGTTACTCAATCTATGCTACGCTCAACGCGTCCAAGAATGTAAACCTTTATGCCCGCTTCGACGACCTCTCTTCAAAGAATGATTGGAACATCAAGAAGGATGAACAAGCCGCCATCCTTGGTGCACAAATCAAGGTAGGTAAGTACGTCAAGATTGCCCCCAACTTCCGCATGGCAATGCCTAAGGCGGATGGTGCCGATGAGAAGTATTCTGCTTATGTAAGTTGTTACTTCGGACTTTAACCAACACATAATACATAGTTGCTACCCGGAGAAGTAAAGGATTTATAGGCATTTATGAAGACCAACTTCATAGTTCTCAATTCGCCGGGTGGCATTTTCTCCTCTCCTTTTATTTTAAGATTTAACCATATACAAATCAACATCTAACCTTTATGAAAAAGATTTTTCTCCCCCTTCTCACAATGGCTATGGGTCTTGTGATGACCGCTTGCGGTGGTAATGCTGACAATGCTGGTCGTGATGCGCAGGAATTGGCTGGCGCGGGCGCCACCTTCCCACTCCCCTTTTACAATGTAGTGTTTGAACAGTTTGGTCAGAAGCATGGCGACGCAGTTGCCTACGGTGGCATCGGTTCTGGCGGAGGTGTGCGCAACCTTCGCGATAAGATTGTGGACTTTGCGGGTACTGATGCTTACTTGACGGACAAAGAGATGAGCGAGATACCGGCTGTGGTGCACATTCCTACGTGCATGGGCGCCGTAGTGCTTGCTTATAATTTGGAGGGTGTAGACAACCTCAACCTTTCGGGCGAGGTGATTGCCGACATCTTTGCGGGTAACATCACTATGTGGAACGATGCGCGCTTGATGGCACTCAATCCCAACGCCAACCTCCCTGCTGAAACCATCATCCCTACGTTCCGTTCGGACGGTTCGGGTACAACCTTTGTCTTCACAGATTATCTTACCAAGGTAAGTCCCATGTGGGCTGAAAAGTATGGCGCTGGAAAGTCGGTGGACTTCCCCGTAGGTCAAGCGGCTAAGGGTAATCCCGGTGTAGCAGGTGTCATCAAGCAAACGAAGAACACGATTGGCTATGTGGGTTCGGAATACGCCTTTGCCCAAAAACTCCCCTACGCAAAGGTGCAGAATAAGAACGGCGAGTTCGTTACGCCCACGGCGGCAACAATCTCTGCGGCAGCTTCGGGCGAAATTCCTGCCGATACGCGTACGTCTATTACCAATTCGGAATCCGTGGGGGCTTATCCCATCAGTTGCTTTACGTGGGTGGTGATTTACAAGGAACAAAATTACGCGAACCGCACGAAGGAGCAGGCTCAGGCGACACTCGACCTCATGCAATACCTCCTCTCTGACGAAGCGCAGGCGATTACCTCTGAAGTGCATTACGCTCCCCTCCCCTTAAAGGCGAAAGAGCAAAGCATGGTGAACCTCAAGACGGTTACTTACGACGGCATTGCGATTTTGAAGTAATCTCAAACCGAGTATGAACGATAAAATTTACAATTTGTTGTTATTGCTGGCGGCTTTAGTGGTACCATTGGTGTGTGGGGGCATTGTTTATGCCCTCGTCACCGATGCCACTGAGGCGTTTAACCACTTTGGCTTTCTGAATTTCTTGACTTCCTCGGAGTGGCGCTACACGGAGGGGGCGGAGACGTACGGCGCCTTACCCTTTGTGGTCGGTACGCTGCTTACGACGCTGCTCGCATTACTATTCTGCATTCCGTTCTCCTTACCCGTAGCACTCTTTGTAGGTGAATATTTTCGCGGAACAAAGTTGGCGGCGGTACTTAGCACGGTAACTGACCTGCTGGCGGGTATTCCCTCTATAATTTATGGGCTGTGGGGATTTTACACACTCCGCCCCGTGATTATGGCGCTTGATATTTCTCCACAGGGTTCGGGAGTGTTGACAGCATCACTTGTGCTGGCAATTATGATAATCCCTTATGCAGCTTCGTTGAGTGCAGAATTTATTAAGATGGTACCCAACGACCTTAAGGAAGGAGCTTACAGTCTTGGAGCTACGAGGGCGGAGGTTATTCGCCACATCGTGTTCCCCTTCGCGGGGTCGGGAATATTCTCGGCATACATCTTAGCCATTGGGCGCGCCCTGGGCGAAACAATGACCGTAACGATGCTCATTGGGAATACGAACAACATCCCTGCCTCGCTCACCGCTACGGGCAACAGCATGGCGTCCATCATTGCCAACCAGTTTGGCGAAGCCGACGGTCTGCGCCTTTCGTCGCTCATCGCCATCGGACTGTTGCTCTTCCTGATTACTGCCCTTATTAACATGGTGGGGAAAATTATGATTAAACGCGCACGCATTGCGTAAGCAAGTAAACGAGTTTTCAGTAGACAAGTAAACGAGATGGTTAGAACGTACCTTCAATACATCCCGCACGGTTCTCGTCTACTCGTACCTTTCAACTTGTAACTATCAAAATGAAAGTAAAAACAACATACCGCTTAACGAAAAACCGCCTGATGCTTTGGACGGTCTGCCTCTTATCAGCATTGACAGCCGTTCCGCTCGTGGCGATATTGGGCGAAGTTTTTCTCAGGGGTTACGACCAACTTTCGTGGTCGTTCTTTACCGAACCTACCCCTACGGCTTACCGCGTCATGAGGGCTATGGAGGCAGGATTTCCCATCCCTGGGGGGATTGCCAACGGCATTGTGGGCACGATGCTGATGTTAGGAATGGCTACGACTGTGGCAGTGCCCGTCGGGGTGCTGTGTGGAGCATTCTTAGCGGAGTACCGAAAGAACAGGTTTGCCCAAGCGGTAAGCTACCTTACCGACCTGCTTCAAGGCACACCCTCTGTGATTATTGGGATTATCGTTTACATCTGGGTGGTCGTCCCCATGCGCGGTTACTCCGCCATTGCGGGCAGCGTGGCGCTGGGCATTATGATGCTCCCACTGATTGTGCGCGCTACGGAGGAGACGCTGAAGATGCTCCCCGAGTCGCTCAAAGAAGCCGCCCTTGCGCTGGGGGCAAACAGAGCGAGCGTCATGCTTCGGGTGCAACTCCCTGCTGCCTTCGGAGGGATCTTTACGGGCATCCTACTCGCCATTTCTCGCGTTATCGGAGAGACGGCACCGCTGATGTTTACCGCACTCGGGTGTTCGCTCATGCGCTTCTCGGTAGACAAACCTATTTCTGCCGTACCCCTATTGATTTGGGAATTTTTCAACGACCCGAACTTGCAAGAGTTGATTTGGGGAGTTTCGCTCTTCCTGCTACTCTTCGTGCTCACGCTTAATCTTACCGCTAAGTATCTTGCTAAAAAATGGAATCAATAACTCCTATCCTTGAATTCAAAAAAACGTGTGTCTCCTACTCTCCGCAAACCATGGCTGTAAAGTATGTTTCTGCCGCCATTGAGCGAAATACGATTAC
>JAGBYW010000126.1 GCA_017628555.1 Bacteroidaceae bacterium
CATGGGCAAATAAATCATGGTTGGATTTGGGGTATTTTCAAAATTTCTTGTCTGCAAAAATAGAGTATTCTTTAACAAAACCCAAGGACTTTGAAAGAGAATTTCAGAAAGAACATCCAACCTTAACACATTTTAAGATAAAGCATATTTTCACTACTGAGAAATGCCTCATTTTTCATCGCGCATCAACCTTGAATTTCAACATCTTATTCACCCCTAAAATTGTTAGTAACCTTCATTAAATTATCTTACTAACAATTTAAATTAGGTTACTAATAATTTTTACGAAAATAGGTTTAGTTTTTAGGACTCCTATTTGGGATGCGATTTGAAGTTCCATAGTAACTCGTTCATTCTGCATTCTTGAGGGGCTGATATATATATATGTAAGTTACATTCTCTTGCGCCTCTATGCAAGGTGGTATTCCACAAGGCCCTCCAAGGGTTTCTGAATCACCTTGCCCATTTGATACCCCGACTGACGCGCTGCCTCATGGAGTTCTTCGTTAAACCACCAAGCAATGCTGCCTGCGAAATGCACCTTCAAGTCAGGGCGCTTGTAGTGGCGCACATTGCGGTGGAAGAAGCGGACGAATTCATCCACAACCACCTTACGCACCTTCGCATCATCGAGATGGTCGTGAAGGAAAGGCGTTAAACTCGCCAAGAAGCGGTTGGCAAGAGGCTTGCGATACACACGCTCAATCAGCGTACTTTCATCCACGCCCAAAGCATCAAACAGGGCGGTGCGCAAATACTCCAAATCGCCCTTCATCACCTCGCCAACAAGGATTTTTCCCAACGAAGCGCCACTACCCTCGTCGCCCAGGATATAGCCTAAGGGAGAGACGTTGGCACAAATCTTTTCGCCATCATACAAGCAGGAGTTACTGCCCGTGCCCATAATGCACACGACTCCCGCTTGCTTACCACACACACTACGCGCCGCACCGAGCATATCACTCGCCACAAACACTTCCGTCGCCCCCAACACCTTCGTGAGCAAGCGCTTCATACGCAAAATGTGCATATCCTTACAGCCCGCACCATAGAAGAAGATGCGTTCCGGGCGGAGTTCGCTCAAGCGCACCAAGAGTTGCTCCGTAAGCACCCGCTCAAGCGCAGCATCATCCATCACACAAGGGTTCATCCCCTCCGTTGTGAGCGTGCGAATCATCTGTTGCTCATTCAAGAGCGCCCACTCGGTCTTTGTACTTCCACTATCGGCAATAAGGGTATACATATATTTAATTAGATTAAGGTTTTACTATCTATCCACAAATTTACAACTTTCCGAGAAACACACAATATTATATATGGTATAACTTTCCACATGCATATTTATTTTTGAAAACTCAGGAAACGGCTCCTGCACAAAGAGGGTTAAGAATCGCGTTAAAATAAGTCGGACAAAGTTTAAATTATCTCCCTTATATTTTGAAATAAGTGCCGAATAATTTCAAGCAAAACACTTATCCTCACTCCCACCCTGTATATCAGCTTAACCATGAGCAAGAAAAAGTGTGTATTTCAGAAAATAAGACGCTGAAACATTTTCTCATTCAAATAAATAGTTGTAATTTTGCACCCGAATTGCGAATTCACCTTTCGAGGTGGAGGAGCAAGTAAGAAACATAATGTCTAACTTGTTTAATTTCAAAACAAAACAAACAAATGGAAAATTTAAAGAATGTAGCTCCCTTGGCTGATTTCGATTGGGAATCTTTCGAAAGCGGCAACGTAGCAGGTGAAAAGAGCGTTGAAGAGCTCACAGCTGCCTACGAAACAACCCTCGGTCGCGTTAGCGAAAACGAAGTGGTTGACGGCGTTGTTAAGGCTATTAACAAGCGCGAAGTTGTAGTTAATATCGGTTACAAGAGCGATGGTATCATCAACGCTTCTGAATTCCGTTACAACCCCGAACTCGCTGTAGGTGATACAGTTGAAGTTTATGTTGAAAGCCTCGAAGGTGTAAAGGGTCAGCTCATTCTTTCTCACAATAAGGCTCGTGCTTCTAAGTCTTGGGATCGTGTTAACGCTGCTCTCGAATCTAAGGAAATCGTTAAGGGTTACATCAAGTGCCGCACTAAGGGTGGTATGATTGTTGACGTATTCGGTATCGAAGCGTTCCTTCCCGGTTCACAGATCGACGTTAAGCCCATCCGCGACTACGATGTATTCGTTGGTAAGACAATGGAATTCCAGATCGTTAAGATCAACCAGGAATTCAAGAACGTTGTTGTTTCTCACAAGGCACTTATCGAAGCAGAACTCGAAGCTCAGAAGCAGGAAATCATTTCTAAGCTCCAGAAGGGTCAGGTGCTCGAAGGTACTGTTAAGAACATCACTTCTTACGGTGTATTCATTGACCTCGGCGGTGTTGACGGTCTCGTACACATCACAGACCTCTCTTGGGGCCGCGTAAACGATCCTAAGGAAATCGTTGAACTCGATCAGAAGCTCAATGTTGTTATCCTCGACTTCGATGAAGCTAAGAAGCGCATCGCTCTCGGTCTTAAGCAGCTCACTCCCCACCCCTGGGATGCTCTCAGCGAAGAACTCAAGGTTGGTGACAAGGTAACTGGTAAGGTTGTTGTTATGGCTGACTACGGCGCATTCGTAGAAATCGCTACTGGCGTTGAAGGTCTCATCCACGTTTCTGAAATGTCTTGGAGCCAGCACCTCCGTTCAGCTCAGGACTTCTTGAAGGTAGGTGACGATGTTGAAGCTGTAATCCTTACACTCGACCGCAACGAACGCAAGATGTCTCTCGGTATCAAGCAGCTCAAGGCTGATCCCTGGATGGAAATCGAAGCTAAGTACCCCGTAGGTAGCCAGCACAATGCTAAGGTTCGCAACTTCACTAACTTCGGTGTATTTGTAGAACTCGAAGAAGGCGTTGATGGTCTCATCCACATTTCTGACCTCTCATGGACTAAGAAGGTGAAGCACCCCTCTGAATTCACTCAGATTGGCGCTCAGATGGACGTTGTAGTTCTTGACATCGACAAGGAAAACCGTCGTCTCAGCCTCGGTCACAAGCAGCTCGAAAACAATCCTTGGGAAGCTCTTCAGGCTCAGTTCGCTGATGGCACTGAACACGAAGGTACTATCGTAGAAATCCACGAAAAGGGTGCTGTTATCAAGCTCGAAAACGACATCGAAGGTTTCGCTACTCCCAAGCACCTCGTTAAGGAAGATGGTTCACAGGCTCAGGTTGGTGAAACATTGACATTCAAGGTTCTTGAATTCAACAAGGACAGCAAGCGCGTATTCCTCTCTCACAGCCGCACTTTCGAAGATGTAGCTAAGGCTGAAGCTCGTGAAGCTAAGAAGGCTCAGGCTGCTGCTAAGCGCACTAAGAAGGAAGAAGCTCCCGCTATCCAGAACCAAGCTGCTTCTACAAGCCTCGGTGACAACGACGCTCTCGCTGCTCTCAAGGCTATGATGGAAAACAAGTAATTCCTAACATACTCAAAGGCTTCTGCAACTCATACTTGCGGAAGCCTTTTTTATGGGGATAAGGGAGAGGAAGATTAGAGTACAGAGAACAGAGTACAGAGTACAGTTGCCTTGCGGAGTGTAAACGCCCTGTAAGGGCATAATCTACATAGCGAAGGGCAACGCCCTGGACAGAGTACAACTACCGTGCGGAGTGAGGACAACATGAAGGAGTGAGAACACCATGAAGGAGGGAACGTTATGAAGGAGTGAAAACAAGCCATTTGGGTTGTCACGCGTCACGTGTCATGGTAAAAGAAAAACTACTACCCCACCCGCTGGTTCAATGTGCGAGGTGCGCCTTGGGTAAATAACACCCGCACGGCGCTCTCCCCCTGTTCATAGGGGGAGGGGACCGCCTCGGCGGTGAGGGGGTGCGAAATATGCACCCGCATGGCATCACTCAAAACTATTCACTCCCAACTTCATTTTTGCACCCTCTCACCACTTCGTGGTCCCCTCTCCCTATAAACAGGGAGAGAGCGCCATCCGGTCATCCACTCCTCCTCTCAATTTCTCCCTTCCCCTTGCAAAAAAATCCCTTCGCAACGTCACTATATTATTTTTTTTTAGTTTCTTTGCATATTGAATAAGTCCGGATTTACGGATTCACTATTCACACTGATTTTATTCTACAATTAAACCATATTCAGCGATGAACAAAAAAGACATCAAAAAGGTTCTTGTCCTCGGTTCTGGCGCACTCAAGATTGGCCAGGCAGGTGAGTTCGACTATTCAGGTTCTCAGGCCTTGAAAGCACTTCGCGAAGAAGGCATCAGTTCTGTTCTCATCAATCCTAACATTGCTACGATTCAGACTTCTGAAGGCATTGCGGACAAGGTATATTTCTTGCCTGTTACGGCACACTTCGTTACTGAAATCATCAAGAAGGAACGCCCCGACGGCATCCTCTTGGCATTCGGTGGACAGACGGCCCTCAACTGCGGTACGGAACTCTACCTCAACGGCACGCTCAAGGAATATGGTGTAGAAGTGCTCGGTACTTCTGTTGATTGCATCATGTACACGGAAGACCGCGACCTCTTCGTAAAGAAGTTGGACGAAATCGAAATGAAGACTCCCGTGAGCCAGGCATGCGAAAGCTTGGACGAAGCCCTCAAGGCGGCTCACAAGATTGGCTTCCCCGTCATGATTCGCTCGGCATACGCGCTTGGCGGTCTCGGTTCGGGTATTTGTAAGGACGAAGCGCAGTTCTTGGAACTCGCTGAAAGCGCCTTCACTTTCGCACCCCAGGTGCTCGTAGAAGAAAGCCTCAAGGGTTGGAAGGAAGTAGAATTTGAAGTTATCCGCGATGCTAACGACCACTGCTTCACCGTGGCAAGCATGGAAAACTTCGACCCCCTCGGCATCCACACGGGTGAATCTATCGTTGTTGCGCCCACTTGCTCACTCACCGACGAGCAGGTTGAAATGCTCAAGACGCTCTCTGTGAAGGCCATCCGCCACCTCGGCATCGTGGGTGAATGTAACATCCAGTATGCCTTCAATGCGGAAACCAACGACTACCGCGTCATCGAAGTAAACGCTCGCTTGAGCCGCTCTTCAGCCCTCGCTTCTAAGGCTACGGGTTATCCCCTCGCCTTCGTTGCCGCAAAGATTGCACTCGGCTATACGCTCGACCAAATCGGCGAAATGGGCACACCCAACTCAGCATACAAGGCGCCCGAACTCGACTACATGATCTGTAAGATTCCCCGTTGGGACTTGACCAAGTTTGCTGGCGTAAGCCGCCTCATTGGTTCAAGCATGAAGTCAGTGGGTGAAATCATGTCTATCGGCCGTAGCTTCGAAGAAATCATTCAGAAGGGCCTCCGTATGATCGGTCAGGGCATGCACGGATTTGTGGGCAACAACCACACATCGTTCGAAAACCTCGACGAAGAACTCGCTAACCCCACTGACCTCCGCGTATTTGCCATCGCACAGGCACTTGAAGAAGGTTACACCGTTGAGCGCATCGAAGAACTCACAAAGATTGACAAGTGGTTCCTCAGCCGCCTCAAGAATATCGTTGACCTCAAGCACAAGCTCGAAACTTATAACAAGCTCGAAGACGTTCCCGCTGAACTCATCCGCGAAGTTAAGGCTGCAGGTTTCTCTGACTTCCAGATTGCTCGCTTCGTGTTGAAGGTTGACGAAAGCATGGAAAAGGCATTGCTTGAAGTGCGCGACTACCGTAAGAAGCTCGGCATCACTCCCGCCGTGAAGCGCATCAACACAGTTGCTTCAGAGCATCCCGAACTCACAAACTACCTCTACATGACATACGCCGTAGAAGGTTACGATGTGAACTATTATAAGAACGAAAAGTCAGTCGTAGTGCTCGGTTCTGGTGCTTACCGCATCGGCTCTTCAGTAGAATTCGACTGGTGTTCGGTAAATGCCGTTCAGACGGCGCGCAACCTCGGGTATAAGTCAATCATGATTAACTACAACCCCGAAACCGTGTCAACCGACTATGACATGTGCGACCGCCTCTACTTCGACGAACTCTCATTCGAACGCGTGCTCGACGTTATCGACCTCGAACAGCCCCGTGGTACCATCGTTTCCGTAGGTGGACAGATTCCCAACAACTTGGCAATGAAGCTCCACCGCCAGGGAGTGCCTGTGCTCGGTACGTCACCCGTGAATATCGACCGCGCTGAAAACCGCGACAAGTTCTCTGCTATGCTTGACAAGCTCGGCATCGACCAACCCGCTTGGCGTGCCCTCACTTCGCTCGAAGACATTCAGGAATTCGTGAAGGAAGTAGGTTTCCCCGTGCTCGTACGTCCCTCTTACGTGCTCTCAGGTGCGGCGATGAACGTGTGCCACAATGAAGAAGAACTCGAACGCTTCCTCCAGATGGCTACCGAAGTCAGCAAGGAATTCCCCGTAGTCGTTTCTCAGTTCATGCAGGAAACGAAGGAAATCGAATTCGACGCCGTAGCTCAGAATGGTGAAGTCGTAGAATACGCAATCTCTGAACACGTTGAATTTGCCGGTGTACACTCAGGCGACGCAACGCTCGTCTTCCCCGCTCAGCAAATCTACTTCGCTACTGCGCGCCAAATCAAGAAGATTGCACGCCAAATCGCTAAGGAACTCAACATCTCAGGTCCCTTCAACATGCAATTCCTTGCTAAGGGCAACCAAGTGAAGGTAATCGAATGTAACCTCCGTGCGAGCCGCTCATTCCCCTTCGTAAGTAAGATTCTCAAGCGCAACTTCATCGAAACCGCAACGCGCATCATGCTCGACGCTCCCTATAGCCGTCCCGACAAGAGCGCCTTCGACATCGACCGCATCGGCGTAAAGGCCAGCCAATTCTCATTCGCACGCCTTCAGAATGCCGACCCCGTGCTCGGTGTAGATATGAGTTCAACAGGTGAAGTAGGTTGCCTTGGCGACGACTACCACGAAGCGCTCCTCAACGCCCTCATCGCTACGGGCTACTCAATTCCCAAGAAGAACATCCTCATCTCTTCTGGCGAAGCTCACGGCAAGGTGGACCTTCTCGAACCCTCACAGATGCTCGCGGCTAACGGCTACACGCTCTATGCTACAAAGGGCACTGCTAAGTTCCTCAAGGAAAACGGCGTAGAAGCCATCGAAGTGTCATGGCCCGACGAAGAAGGCGACAACAAGATCATGGACATGATTTCCGCTCACGCCTTCGACCTCATCGTCAACGTGCCCAAGAACCACACGAAGCGCGAACTCACCAACGGCTACAAGATCCGCCGCGGAGCAATCGACCACAACATCCCCTTGCTCACCAACGCGCGCCTCGCAAAGGCCTTCATCGAGTCATTCTGCGCCATGAAGCTCGAAGACATTCAGATTAAGAGCTGGCAGGAATATTAATGTGAGGTTGTAAGGGTTGAGGTTTTAAGGTTCCGAGATTTCAAGGTTGTAAGAAGTCCTTAAAGACCTTAGAGACCCTAAAGACCTTAAAGACCTTTACCCCCCCAACACGCATAAAATACACTTGAAAAGTAGGGACGCACGGTTCGTGCGTCCTTATTTGTTTTCAGACCATCCAACAGAAGAACAGAAGTCAAGCGAAGAATCACCCCGCAAGGCGCTCTCCCCCTGTTTATAGGGGGGGGGACCGCTTTGCGGTGAGGGGGTGCGAATGCGAGTGAGGAGTGAGACGTGAGGAGTTACCATGCGGAGTATATTTTGCACCCTCTCACCACATACGTGGTCCCCTCTCCCTATAAACAGGGAGAGAGCGCCATCCGGTTCTTTTCAGCATCAAGTCCCCCCAACCCGCATGATAGTCGTATTCTGCACTCTGTTCTCTAAAAAATCCCCCCTCTCCTTTCTCATATCTCCCTAAAAACTCATACCTTTGCTCAAACAATACTGAATACACCAAAATCTGAATACCTTATGAAAAGCATTCAACTCCTTCTTCTCGGCATACTGATGCCGATGGTGTGCGCTTGGGGGCAAAGTAGCCAGCAAGGCGAAAATCACGCCCCAAGAGTGATTATAGCCGTAAATACCACTCATGGCGAGGGATATTTCGTAGATAGCAAGGGGAACCGCCTATTTAACAAGCAATTTGAAGGCGTGGGACCTTTTTCCGAAGGACTTGCCCGTATAAAGCAAAACGGCAAATGGGGGTACATCAACACCAAAGGCGAGGTAGTTATCCCCTGCGTGTATGATTGGAGCAGGTATGATTCTGGAGAATTCTCCGAAGGTCTTGCCTGCGTAAAGCAAAATGGGAGATATGGATTTATCAACACAGAGGGCAAAAAGGTCGTTCCCTGCATTTACGATGAAGGCGACGCATTCGCAGAAGGCCATGCCCTTGTCAAGCAGCATCGGAAATATGGTTTTGTCAATGCCAAGGGCAAAGAGGTTATTCCCTGCATCTACACGTATGCTTATCCCTTCTCCGAAGGTCTCGCCCTTGTGTGGCAAAATGGGAGATATAGTTTCATCAACACCAAGCAAGAAGAAGTCTTTTGCTGCACGTATGAGAATGCAAGGACGTTCTCCGAAGGCCTCGCCTGCGTAAAGCAAAACGGCAAATGGGGATACATCAACACCAAGGGAGAAGCAATCATACCTCGCACATTTGAAGAGGCAGAAAACTTCTCCGAAGGACTTGCCCGAGTCAAGCAAAACGGCAAATGGGGGTACATCAACACCAAAGGAGAAGTAGCAATCCCCTGCACATACCGCGAAGTTGGTGACTTCAATGGAGGTCTTGCCCGTGTAAAGCAAAACGGGAAATACGGAACTATCAACCGCAAGGGCGAAGTCGTCGTCCCCTGCATCTACAATTGGATTACCGATTTCTCCGAAGGACTCACAAAGATAGAAAAGGGCAAATCATGGTCCATCATCAACCAAGAAGGAAAGGTCATTGTTGCAGACTGCGACCGCTCAACACAATGGTCGAAAGTGGAAGAATAGAGTACAGAGTACAACTGCCAACTGTGGTGAAATACACTTGTCAAGTAGGGACGCACGGCTCGTGCGTCCTTATTTTGATTTAAGACAGAAGTATTGAATTGGCGCCCCCAAAATGAGAGTAAAAATAACAATTGCCAATCATATAGCAGTGCCCTCAATACCACAGACCCCTCCGCCCTTTGGGCACCTCCCCTAACTTTGGGGAGGATTTTTATATACATCTGTTCGCTTGTTATTCCCAATTGGATACCCAAACGAGGCAGACTAACTAAAATTGTCCCCAAAAGTTAGGGGGACGAGCAACTTTAGTTGCGGAGGGGGTCTGTTAAAGTTCTTGGGCTTAGTGCTATATTACCTCCTATTTTTAATGTCTGTATTTCAGATATTTAGAGATTTGTTATATAGAAGCACAAAAGAAAAGAAAAGCATGACGGATTTCCACTTGATAGGTACGGACACATAGTTCGTGCGTTCTTATTCTTTTTTCAGACAGAAGAAAAAAAGGAGCACATCGTATTCACCCACACAACGCTATTTCCCCTACCCTCATTTGTAAAGATTTTTCGCAAATCTCAACGAGCCCGCTTAAAAACGTGATTTGCATTTCGCTTAAAATTGTATTATCTTTGTAGTACAGAAAAGGAGGTCTTCCCCAATCGGGGTTGACCTCCTTTTTAAGTACCTGATAATCAGCATGCATTTTTCTTATCACTCGAATATCAACAAGTATTATCGGAAAAATTATTCGGCACATACGAAAAATTAGGTGCCGAATAAAAAAAATTAGGTGCCGAATAATTTTTTTGTAGGTCCAACGCGATGTTAATAATCCTTAATCTTTCTTAAATAATCTTAATAGAGAGGCTACAAAAAGAGACAAAAAAGTAAATGTCTACTTCGTGAGAATTTAAAATTTCTAATAAAACCACAACTCACTCTCAAATAACGCACTCACACCCCAGTATATGATTTTTTTGTATCAATTTTGATGTTGCTTAAGATGATAGGAGTCTATTTCCCAATAAATTACGAAATATTTCACTTCTTTTTCAAAAAGAGTATTACAGAAAATACGAACATAAATTCCTCACCGCCCAGCGCTACTACCCCGACAAGACATACCGCACCGCCACGCGCCTCTTCCGCCGTGAATTGGAAGTCACCAAGGGACTCCTCCGCGACCTCAAGAAGGCGGGATATACGCCCACCAGCCGCTTACTTACACGCACACAAGTGAGGATTATTGAGAAGTTTATTGGGGAGGCGTGAGGGAAAGGAAAACTGTCGCTAAACCGATAGCAATCAAGCTTGTTTGAATTGTCGAGGTGCGAAGAAGGAAAAGACCGCAAAGCGGGATTAAAGGAGAAATAACCTTACGGAGTTATTAGTTTCCGTAAATTCCGTAAATTTTTGTGTGCAAATAAACTGTAACTTTCATCGAGAATTTGTCATACCACATAGTTGTTTTACTCTATTATCCGCACTCTAAAACTTTTTTGTACCTTTGCTAATATTATTAGACTGCAATAATCGCAACTACCAGATAAGATAATATTGTAAAATAGCAATGGTTCTCACAGTGACGCGACTATAATTCAACTAAATTATATATATTTGCATTTAAATTAAATACGCTCTAGAACTATGAAATAATAAATATCCTATAGTTGAGACCATCAAATTTATAGTAAGAACATGGTTGACTTACTAATTAAGGAACATTATGTACCGCCAACATTTAACATTGCAATATGACTATGATATATTTATAAACATTGTCTCACGTTTCTGATATATTATTGGAAGTCAACACCAAAAACTTTATTTGTTAGTAAGTTTTAAAAATGAAATAAATTAATAATTATAATGGAAGATCTATTTGGAAATAAATTAGACTTAACAAAAGAAATTAAAGATATCTCTGGATATGCAATTTATGCGCCCCAACAAAAAGAAAGAACGATAGTGAATAATTTGCCAGAGTTTTATCCTAAACTTCCAGAAGATAAGTTCGATATTGTATATTGTGACCCACCATGGGATTATGGTGGAAAAATGCAATTTGACAAATCTTCAATTAAATCTGAGAATATAGATTGGAAAAAAGACATTTTTATCAGCGCAGCCAATTTCAAATACCCTACTGTTAAAACTAAAGATCTTAAGAAGATTCCAATCCAAAACATTTGTGCCGATGATTGTCTGCTTTTTATGTGGGTAACCAATCCCCATTTAGCGCAAGGAATAGAATTGGGAGAAGCTTGGGGGTTTGAGTACAAAACTGTTGGTTTTGTTTGGGATAAATGTAACCATAATCCTGGGCAGTATACACTGTCGAATTGTGAACTATGTCTCATTTTTAAGAAAGGACGAATACCGCAACCACGTGGCGCAAGAAACATTCAACAATTAGTTAGAGTACCTAGAACTGGACATAGCGTTAAACCCATAGAGGTTCTACACAACATAGAAAAGATGTTCCCTTCACAAAAGAAGATTGAACTATTTGCTCGACATAAACCTGAGGGTTGGACTGTATGGGGGCTTGATGTTAGACCTATCTACAAAAATGATGATAAGTCAGAATCAAAAATTTAGCATTAAGTAAATCGCCATCCCAGGTAACACTTGGATGGCGATTTGCTTATTTAAAACATTATTATTCTAATAAAGGTGCAATGTGTGTTTCAAAATGATCAATAAGATCTTCTGCGTTTTGTGGGGGTCTCCAGAAAAAATAATTTGCTTTGAAGTCCTTAAACCAATATGTAATTTCTCTTACTCTGCAAGGATCTCTTGTAATATCTCCTTGGAAGACAATCCAAAATGGAAGATCTGATTCTGCAATATTTCCCGAAGTTCTTAATTTACTTAATAAACCAGGTGTAAAATACTTACATAATCTCTCATGAGCATTACCTCTACCAGCTGAACGTGGTTTCCCTTCAACCCAACCATCCTGTCTTTTAATTTCAACATAAATAGTTTTTCCAGTTCTAATGTTTCGAATAGCTCCATCAGGTTGGATTCCATGAGTTGTAATGGGTTCTTGTGGGGTGTAGATGGCTTCAAGTTCTTCTTCCGTAAGTTCTACATCAACATAAAGTTTTTTGAAGTCAGTTGGTTGACTAACGACCTCATACTCTGTATCCTTAAACAATTCTGTAAAAACTTCAATAAAGGAGTGCTCCGCAACGGTGGCTTGGGAACCACTATAGTCTTGCCACTTCCTTCTGAATCTGTTATCAATACTTCCCATTGGTTTAGTAATTAATTAAATCTAATATACTTATATTTAACGCTTTTGATATTTTTACAACGCTTACAAGAGACGGTATTTTTTCAGCCCTTTCTATTGAACCTATATAGGTTCTGTGCAGATTAGCATACTCTGCTAATTTCTCTTGTGATATCCCTTTTGCTTCTCTACAGGCTTTCATGTTCAAAGCAAATTGAGAAACAATTTTCCTGTCTTCATTTGTCATATATTAACGATTTTAACTTTGAATATCATAGCATCTCACTCTATAGAATGCAAAATTATAATTCCAAAAAGCATTTGTCAACAGACTACAGAGTGCAACTTTAATATTTGATACTTGAAGATTGTATATTTTATAATATTTCAACAAAAGTATTTGTATTGTACTATTACATATTGAGAATTATGAACAAATTAACACCATATTTCAACGATAACAATAACTTCACTCTTTATTATGGCAATACAAATTTAGTATTAGATAATATCACTGAAGAAGTTGACACTATTTTTGCAGATCCTCCATACTTTCTTTCTAATCAAAAGAAAACAAAACAATTCGGAAAAGTTAAAATACGCGATAAGGGAGATTGGGACCATGAACTTTCATGGGAAGAAATCAATGCTTTTAACAGGATTTGGTTATCTAAATGCAGGGAGGTACTTAAAGAAAATGGTACAATTTGGGTTTGTGGTACATACCATAACATATACTCTGTGGAACAATGTTTATTAGAATTAGGTTTCAAAATCCTAAATATAGTTGTTTGGCAGAAGTTAGATCCTCCTCCCACACCATATGGAGGACGACTTAACTTCTCAGCTGAGTATATCATTTGGGCAAGAAAAAACGAGAATGTACCTCATTGTTTTAATTATGAGTTATTAAAAAACATGAATGGCGGTATAGAAATGCCTGATATA
>JAGBYW010000127.1 GCA_017628555.1 Bacteroidaceae bacterium
ACCCGCGGGTTGCGCCTATATATATTATATGTGTATCTACAGATTCACAAGATTATTCCCAGGGAGAAGCATTCCAGTTGTGCTGGAACTTATTCGTACCAGCTTCTTCTTCATAGTCATCCGTAACATCCATGAAACCCTTATCCTCACCCGTAATAAGGCTTGCAGCTATTACGGTCTCTGCTTCAAAACTGAAAATTTCCAACGCAGGCTTGATATATTGTTTCTTCATAATCATCTAATTTCGTTTTGAGCAATTACTTCTTAATAACCTTCTTACCATTCACGATATAGATACCGCCCTGAGTGGGATTCATCACGCGACGACCCTGAAGGTCATACACAACATTATCCTGAACGGCGTCAATCACCGCATCTTCGATAGCTGTAGTACCATTGGGCTCGCGAATAATCACGCGCATCGTGCTTGATGTAGCGGTTGGAACTTCAACATCACCAATCATTTTACGCGTCATAAGCACACGGAAGGGGTTCATAGAACCAGCGTGAATCCACTGCCCTGAAGCGCTTACCACCCAAGGTTCCTTGAGTACTTCACCAGTGAGTTTCTTGTAATTACCCGACATCGTGCAAGTCATCACACCGTCAACAGTATGTTCCTCCTTATTGTCAGCCACGGTAGCAAAGAGTGTTGCGTTTGTAAGACTCACTTCAAATGTCAAATCCTTGGCGTCCTTCACATAGATGAAGTAGGGGTGGTTTGCCTGAAGCACAGCAGCGGGGTCTTTAATCTTAGTAAGTTCAATACCCCAAGACTCAAGCACATCATCTGAAACATTTGCCTGTACGCCAGTCCACTCTGCCACGTCGTACTTCTCAAGGAAGTCCTCACTCAAAGCCACTTCAAAGGGAAGGAACACAGCATTCCAAACCTTGGCATTCTTGAACTTGCGTGTGTAGTTGATTGACGCAACTTCGATATCCATGTCATTAGCAAACTGAGTAAATTCACCATCCTTAAGTTTGATTTCATTCTGAACAGCCACCTCATACTTACCATCTACCGAAGTTACTTCATGCCAGTGCTCGCAGAAGTCAGTAACGTCAGTACTAAACGTACCACCAGAGATAAACTGACTATCAAAATTAGCTCCGACCGAAGGTTTTACCGTTACGTTACCCGAAACTTCACCATCTGTAATTGAAAGCGCAAGATTTTCAGCAGAGCCTTCAGAACCAAATACGAAAATTGCATTTGCGGTACCCGTGTTAGAAATCTTACCACCATTGATAGTAAGCTGACCCTTACCCGCAGCTTTTTGAGTAGCAAGCTGCACTTCGATACAACCAGAAATCTCACCACCGGTCACTGTAATATTTACAGGTTCGGTTGCGCTATCAGCACGCAAACGGAGGGCGCTGTAATAGGCGCAATACAAACTACCGCCATTGATAATGGTATTTACTTCTGTAGCAGGTCCCCAAATACTGGTGTCGATGACATAAGGATAACCATTTATCTTCACAGTTTCAGAACTGAGGTTTTCAAGAATACCATCGTTTACAATAAGCGTACCGCGGTTCGTAATAGTATTTGAAATATACTCACCACCGTTGCCACTGTCGGTATAAGAGATTTTACCACCTCCAACATTGTCTTCGATAGTCAAGTTACCATCATTCTGAATCATAGAATAACCAGCGGTCTGCAACTTAGTCTGACTGATTGTCTTACCATTAAGGTCGAGCGTTGTAGTGCCAGTCACTACCAAAGTTTCCTGAAGTTCAACATCTTCGAGCAGTGTTACCGTCTTACCGTCGGCAGCAGCAAAGGCGTCAGCGAGTGTTGTGTACGTCACGCCGTTTACCTTAGCAACGACTGTGCCTGCTACGGTCGCCTCGTCTACTACGCTGTAAGTGCCATCGCCATTTGCTTGCCATACCAAGCCATCGGCGGGAGCATTAGCCTCTACAAAGACTTCAGTAGCTACGATGTCACCGCTTGCTTGAATAGTTTCAAAAGTCATTTCGTTACCTGCACGAAGCACACCCTCAATAATCCAAGTTCGGGGTTCACTTCCTGTATACTCCATCTCACCACCATTGAACGTAATGTTCATGCAGTCCTGTTCATTTACATAACTTTCAGCCAAGGGGCCATAAACACGCACGGGATTAAGGTCACTTTCTACCTTACCACCGTTGAATGTTACGTTCAACGCATCATAAACAGCATCACTTTGCTGAACAAACACCCCGTCCCATGCAGCGTCAATACGACCGCCGTTCATCACAAACGAAGTTGAGACATTCTTATATCCAGGCGCGCTTGTAGAAGCCACACGCACCGCAGCGTCGCTTGAAATCAACTCACCTCCATTGATTGTAAAGATAGTAGGGTTATTGTAAGCAGTGCCCCACGCATTAGGACGTGCATCAACAGCATAACCGATACTCCAAGAACCAGTAAGTTCAATAGTTCCAGACTCAAGTGTAAGGGCACCTTCCAAGAAAATAGTCCAACCTACATTTGATGCGCCTTGAGCGTAAGTCAATTTACCGCCCGTAGCACCGTCCTTTACTGTAAGGTTTGCATCGTTACGCACAGCAACGAGACTTGAAGAACCTGCGTTACATACACCGCTTACCGTCTTACCATTAAGGTCAAGTGTCATTGCCTTACCTGCAATAGTGATTCCGTTGTTAAGAGCAACGTCAGCAGTCATAGTTACCACCGCACCATTTTCAGCTGCAGCAACAGCCTCCGCAAGGGTTGCATAAGGAGTGTCGCCAATCTTTGCCACCTGCGCAGTAGCCGAAGAAGCGAAACCTGTCAACACCGCCACGAGGGCAATCATCAATTTGTTTAGTTTCATTCTACTAAATTTTAAATATATGATTAGTTTAATTATTTGTGTTGGTAACGGGCAGCAGCGCCGAGCGACACTTACCCAATGAAATTCGGCGCGAAATTACAAGTTTTTTACACACCATGCAATAGGCAAATGAAGATTTTAACGCATTGATTTCGAATAAATTACCCCCCCCAATTGGTTTGAAAAGTCAAGTTTGCAAAAGCGCTACTAATTCCGCACCTCACCCCTCTTTTTCATCCTCTCCAGTCCTCCTCTTGTGGGCGAAAATACCCCCGCAAAATAGGGCGAAAATACCCATTGATAATCAAGCAGTTAAGAGGGTGAAAATTATTAGTAACATATTTTAAATTATCTTACTAATAATTTTTTTTAGGTTACTAATAATTTTTACTACAATAGGTTTAGTTTTTTGCAGGTCTGTTTTTTGGGGGGAGGGTAAAAAGGTTTGTGTGTTTGTAGCCGGAGTCAGGTGCGTGTTGTAAAATATTGGCAATAATGTAGGCAGTTGAGCAAATGTAATCATCATCATCATACCCCCTCCCCGCCAAGTCGGTACTCCCCCTATCTTAAGGGGAGAGCGGGGGTTGATACTTCCGTTAAAACTACTCAACTGGTGTAAAAGTGGAGGGACACTCCGAATGGTGCTCTCCCCATAAGATAGGGGGAGTACCTCCGTAGGAGGGGAGGGGGTATGATTAAGAGCAAAGGAGTTTAATGTTATTTTCATGGGGCAACTCCAATTTCATTGCAAAAAATATAGGCGCACCCCGCAGGCGCGCCTATATATATAAATGTGTATGATATACGGTTCCGAATGCTCGGGGGATTATTCCCAGGGAGAAGTATTCCAGTTGTGGTTGAACTTATTCGTACCAGCTTCATCTTCATAGTCGTCCGTTACATCCATGAAGCCCTTATTCTCATCTTGGGGAAGGCTGATAGCCATAATAGCCTCAGTTTCGAAACTGAAAATCTCCAACGCAGGCTTAATATATTGTTTCTTCATAATCATCTAATTTAGCAGTTTCGAACAATTACTTCTTAATAACCTTCTTACCATTCACGATGTAAATGCTACCCTTAGTAGGATTTACCACGGAGCGACCCTGAAGGTCGTAAGTAGCTTCAACCTGTGCGCCTTCAGCTTCGATGCCTTCGATTACCGTAGTGCCACCATTGGGTTCGCGGATAATCACACGCATGCTGTTCAAAACAGTACCTGCTGCCGTAATACCAGGAGCCAATTCGCGCGTCATAAATACGCGGAAGGCCTTCATCGAACCGGCATGAATCCACTTACCTGATGCACTAACCACCCAACGGTTAGGACCGAGTTCTGCGTCGCCTGAAAGCTTCTTGTAGTTACCTACCATAGTGCAAGTCATTACGCCGTCAATCACCTTCTCAACCTTGTTGTCTGGCTGAACTGCAGTGAGCGTTACATCCTTGAGGTCAAGCTTAAACGCTTTGTCGGCATCCGTCTTCGCAAGGATAAAGTAGGGACGATTTGCCTGAAGCACCGCCGCGGGGTCCTTAATCTTTGTGAGCTCAATGCTCCATGCTTCGAGCACATTGCCATTAACTTCTGTTACAACGTCTGTCCATTCAGCCACTTCATACTTCTGAAGGAACTCTTCGCTCAACGCTACTTCGAAGGGGAAGAATACAGCGTTCCACACACCGCTATTAGAGAACGTACGTGTGTAAGTCACGTCCATATTTTCAAGGTCTGTATCGTTCGTATAAGCGAAGTCGTTGTCCTCAAAGCTTACGCTCTTCAAAGGAGTTACCGTACCGTCGCCATTTTCCTTCACCCAGAAGTTTTCATCCTTGAGCTTAGCAATATACGCTTCCGTTGCGGGAAGAACGACAGTATTCTTAGAGAAATTCTTGTTGCTTTCAACAATCAAGTCTCCCGAAATTACTGTACCCGCAGAGGCATTTACCTTACAACCTTCGGCAAACACTGAAGTTGCATCACTTCCCTGCCAGCTATGGAAGCAAAGCGCGCTCACCATTCCCTCAGCAGCGAGGTTACAGTCATTCAAATTCACAGTTACATTATTTGCATAAAGCGCAATAAGTCCGAACTGGTTAGTAGGAGCAGGGGCAGGAGACTGTGCCTGCATGTTACAGTTGTTGAATGTAAACACCGAACCAGCGGCATTATTCTCATTTGCGTAAAGCGCACTGTAGGCATTCGTAAAGTTACAACCCGTAGCCGTCAAATTCGCCTTCACGAAAGAAATGATAGCGTAGCCCAAGCAGTTTTCAGCGAAATCTACGTTCACACGGTTCATTGTAACCGTTGTTGTACCTGTATTAGTTCCACCAATTGTAATAGGTTGGGGGTTGCTGTGCTCCATTGAAGTCGCCTTAAGTTCAAGATCTTCAAGCGTCAAAGTCACCTTAATACGTGTGTTAATACAACGTGACTCAGAAATTATAGTACCATTCTTAATAGTTGTATTCGCAAACACTCTGAAAGCATCCTTGCAATTAGCAGTAATCGTATGGTCTTTAAGGTTAATTACGCCAGCTTTTTCCACAATGATTGGAGACGTCAGTGTTACATCTTGCAACAAGATCAACTCATCCTCATTGTTCAAGTCTTCCACAGCTCCAACCAAAGAAGTATAAAAATTAGCTCCTACTTGAGCTACGTATGTCACAGACTCATCACGAACAACGCTGTAAGTACCATCGCCATTTTCCTCTGTCTTATAACCAACAGCTACGAGGGACTCAACATTTGAACTAAAAGCACCACCAGTAATGAAGTTATCCTTCGCAGCAACGCCAGCTACTGAAGTACTCTGAACAGCATCTACACCTGTGGTAGAAGTAAATGTACCGTTGGTAATAGCAACAGCATTCACGCCGATTGTGTTACTTGAATTTTCAATCTTTACTGCTGAGTTTTTACCCGTAAACTTACCACCATTGATATTGAGCGCGCCACATTGCAAATAAATTGCAGATGCGCCTTTAATAGTTCCTGCATTTACGGCAAGAGTGCCAGGACTCTTCCAATCAATCGCAACTACCTCTGAATTTCCAGAAATGATAGAACCATCTTCAACAGTCAGATTTGCAGAGTATCTATAGTGAGTCATAATTGGAGCGCACGCATTTCCTGAAGTAGTTTCAATCGTTGCAGAACTTATCACCGTAGCATCTTCAATGTAAACAGGACAAACATTTGCACCGTCGCCAACAATAGTAAGATCTTCGTCCAAAGTCAAGACAGCGCCATAAGACACGACAAAACCATTTCCTACACCTACAAATCTAATGGTATTACCTTGACCCAGAACTGTAACTGCATAAGTACCTATTACGTCAATACTCTTGGTGAGTTCAACATCCTCACGAAGTACCACGGTCTTATTGATAGCTGCAGCAAAAGCCTCATGAATATCAGTAAATTCAGCAGCACCTACGGTTGCAACTACGGGCAATTCTGCTTTTGCATCCTGCGCAGAAGCAGTAAAGCTTGACAGCATTACCACAAGGGCAATCATCAATTTGTTAAGTTTCATCCTATTAAATTTATTTATACGATTAGTTTTATTCAAGTTTCAAGTCGTGGAACTTACCCGCCCAGCGAGACTACTCCAATCAAAATTCGATGCAAAATTAAAGGTTTATTAACGCAGCAAAAAACTTTCCACCGCCTTTTCAACATATTGATTAAAAATAAGTTGCATATCAAACTTTAATGACACTCCAAGTTTTCAAAAACGAAAGTTATGTTTTACAACATACTCTACAACTCCCCATTTCCCCACCCCACTGAGGGGGTATTTTTCGCCTCAAAAATGGGTGGAAATTAGACATTGATTTTCAAGGGGTTAAAGGAGTGAAAATTATTAGTAACATATTTTAAATTATCTTACTAATAATTTTTTTTAGGTTACTAATAATTTTTAC
>JAGBYW010000128.1 GCA_017628555.1 Bacteroidaceae bacterium
CCTCGACCACTTCGTGCCCGAAGGTACTACGCCCACGGCGAAGTTGTGCATGATTACCACAACGATGCTCACCTTTGGTATGGGTGCTTCAACGCAAGCGTTGTTTGCGCGTGTCGGTGGGGGTATCTATACAAAGGCTGCCGACGTTGGTGCCGACCTTGTGGGTAAGGTGGAAGCGAATATCCCAGAAGATGACCCCCGCAACCCTGCAACGATTGCCGATAACGTAGGTGATAACGTGGGTGACGTAGCTGGTATGGGCGCTGACCTTTATGAAAGTTATTGCGGCTCAATCTTGGCAACGGCTGCGCTTGGTGCTGCGGCTTATATGGCAAGTGGCAATGTCGATATGCAATACAAGGCGGTGATTGCGCCGATGTTGATTGCGGCGGTGGGTATTGTGCTCTCGTTGGTGGGTATCTTTGCCGTGCGCACACATGAAGGTGCGAAGATGAAGGACCTCCTTCGCGCTTTGGCGGTAGGTACAAACTTGAGTTCCGTGCTTATTGTCATCGCTTCGTTTGGTGTGCTTTATTTACTCGGATTGGAAAACTGGTGGCAGATGGGTTGCACCGTAGCGGTAGGTCTTGCCGTAGGTATAACTATCGGGCAGGCAACAGAATATTACACTTCTCAATCTTATAAACCCACCCAGCGCATCTCTGAAAACGGTTTGACGGGTTCAGCTACTGTAATCATCTCGGGTATCGGCGTAGGTATGCTCTCAACAGCCATTCCCGTGATTGCCGTAGTGATTGGTATCATCGCTTCTTACCTTCTCGCTACAGGAGGTGACATGAGCAACATCTCAATGGGGCTTTACGGAATCGGAACTGCCGCTGTGGGTATGCTCTCTACCTTGGGTATTACCCTTGCTACCGACGCCTACGGACCTATTGCCGACAATGCTGGTGGTAATGCCGAAATGAGCGGACTTGGTGCGGAAGTGCGCAAACGTACTGACGCCCTCGACTCACTCGGTAACACTACGGCGGCAACAGGTAAGGGTTTTGCCATCGGTTCTGCCGCTTTGACAGGTCTTGCCCTCTTGGCGTCATACATTGAAGAAGTGCGCATCGGGCTTGAACGCATTGGTACAACACAATTAAATATTGACGGTAGAATTGTAGAGTTGCAGCAGGCCACCTTTGCCGACTTCATGCGCTACTATGAAGTAACGTTGATGAACCCCAAGGTGTTGGCAGGTATGTTTATCGGTGCGATGATGTCCTTCCTCTTCTGCGGTCTCACCATGAACGCCGTGGGTCGCGCAGCAGCCAAGATGGTAGAAGAAGTGCGCCGTCAGTTCCGCACAATTAAGGGTATTCTCACGGGTGAAGCAGAACCCGACTACGAACGCTGCGTTATGATTTCCACACGTGCGGCTCAAAAGGAAATGATTGTTCCTTCGCTCATCGCGATAGCCATCCCCATCTTGACGGGTGTTATCTTCGGCGTATCAGGTGTGCTCGGTTTGCTCATTGGTAGCTTGAGTTCAGGTTTTGTACTCGCCGTATTCATGGCAAATGCCGGTGGTGCGTGGGACAATGCCAAGAAGTTTATTGAAGAAGGCAACTTCGGCGGAAAGGGTAGCGATGCCCACAAGGCAACTATCGTTGGCGACACCGTAGGTGACCCCTTCAAGGATACATCTGGTCCTTCGCTCAACATCTTGATTAAGTTGATGAGCATGGTAAGCATCGTGATGGCAGGTCTTACGGTAGCTTGGAGTTTGCTCTAAGTTGATGTTGGGAGGGTTTAAGGTTATGAGGTGTTAAGGACTATGCAAAACAAGTAAACTCTTCATCACTTCATCACCTTATAACCTTCCGTCTCTAAAATATCACCTTGAAATAGTTAAACATTACTACTTCAAAACCTTCAATTTCATGAAGATAAAATTAGTTCTTGCCGCCTTGTGTTGCGGCGCCTTCGTTTCTTGTTCGCAACCCGAACAGGCAAACTACCAAGTAATCCCCCTACCCCAAGAAATTAACTTGACGGAAGGAAAGGGATTCGTGTTGGATAAAAAAGTGCAGATTATTGTCCCCGAAGACAATGCACAGTTGTATCGTAACGCGCAATTTCTTGCAGAGTATATCAAGGAAGCAACAGGTATTGAACTCAGCATTACAACCGACGAAACCGTTTCTCCCGCAATTCGTTTGGCACTTGGTGTAGAGAATGAAAACAAGGAAGCTTACTTGATGACCATAGATGCCAAGCAAGTAGGTATCACAGGTGCTTCTGAAGCAGGCGTATTCTACGGTATCCAAACACTCCGTAAGTCGCTCCCCAAGGCTACGGCAAGTGCTGTTGAACTTCCTGCGGCTAACATCTATGACTACCCACGCTTCTCTTACCGTGGTGCACACTTTGACGTGTCACGCCACTTCTTCCCCGTGGATTCTGTAAAGCGCTTCATCGACATGCTTGCGCTTCACAACATCAACCGCTTCCACTGGCACCTTACCGACGACCAGGGTTGGCGTATTGAGATTAAGAAGTATCCCGAACTCACTACGGTGGCTGCTTACCGCCCTGAAACGGTAATTGGTCGCAACAGCGGAGAGTACGACGGCACTCCCCACGACGGACATTACACACAGGATGAAGCACGCGAGATTGTAGCTTACGCAGCTGAGCGTCACATCACCGTTATTCCCGAAATCGACCTCCCAGGTCACATGCAGGCAGCGCTTACCGCTTATCCCCACCTCGGATGTACGGGTGGTCCGTATGAAGTGTGGAAGATGTGGGGCGTGTCTGAGAATGTACTCTGCGCAGGTAACGACGAAACCCTCCGCTTTATCGAAGATGTGTTCACGGAAATCATTGACATTTTTCCCTCTGAGTACATCCACGTTGGAGGTGACGAATGTCCGAAAGTTCGTTGGGCTTCATGTCCCAAGTGTCAGAAGCGCATCAAGCAACTCGGCATCAAGGGTGATGCGAAGCATACAAAGGAAGAATACCTCCAGAGTTTCGTAATCAACCATGCCGAAAAGTTCCTCAACAGCAAGGGACGCCAGATTATTGGTTGGGATGAAATTCTTGAGGGTGGTTTGGCACCCAATGCTACGGTGCATGCATGGCGCGGATTCGGCGAAGCCATTGAAGCCGCTCGCCAGGGGCACGACGTAATTATGTCGCCCACGACATTTATGTACTTCGACTACTACCAAACTAAGGATACCGAAGGCGAACCTCTCGCAATCGGTGGGTATCTTCCCTTGGAAAAGGTGTATGAACTCGAACCCGTTCCTGAAGTGTTGACAGCCGAAGAAGCAAAGCACATTATCGGTGCACAGGCAAACCTTTGGACAGAATACATCCCCACTTACAGCCACGTGGAATACATGGAACTTCCCCGTATGGCAGCACTGGCAGAAGTGCAGTGGACAATGCCTGAATTGAAGAACTATGACAACTTCCTCCAACGCATTCCTCAGATGGTGAAGACCTATGATATGAAGGGATACAACTATGCGACACACGTGTTTGACGTAACCGCTTCATTTGATCCCGACACAGTGAAGAATGCGTTGATGATTACGCTCAAGACTATTGACAACGCTGATGTTCACTACACCCTTGACGGCACAGAACCCACTTCAGCATCTCCTCTTTATAAGGAACCCATTGCAATTACGGATTCTTGCACCTTTAAGGCGCGTGCCGTTCGTGGCGAAAAGTTGGGTCGTGTGATTAGCGAGAAGATTAAGTTCAACAAGGCGAGCATGAAACCCATCACCATGCTTAAGCCTATCAACAAGCAGTATGAATTTGGTGGCGCTCCCACTTTGGTGGACGGTCTTAAGGGTAATGGCAATTACAAAACCGGACGTTGGATTGCGTTCTACCGTAATGATATGGAGGCAGTGATTGACCTTCAAAAGGAAATGGAGATTAGCAAGGTGGGCATCAGCACTTGCGTGGAAAAAGGCGACTGGGTGTTTGACGTACGTCACTTTGCCGTAGAGGTTTCCTCAGATGGTAAGAACTTTACGGAAGTGGCTACTGGCGATTTCCCTGTTTTGACGCTTGAAAACGCCAACGGTATTTACGATCACGAGATGAATTTCACACCCGTCACTACGCGTTACGTTAAGGTTATTGCCGCTCCCGAACATTCGCTTCCCGAATGGCACGGAGGTAAAGGACATCCCGCCTTCCTCTTTATTGACGAAATCGAAATTCAATAATAAGTCATATTTCTTGGCGCATAGGAGTGTGAAAGCTAATACTTCAGTTGCATCAAGAGAATTTTAAACATTCACAATTATGAAAAAAAGTATTTTAAGTTTCGTATCATTCGCCCTCAGTGCATTGATTTCGCTTCCTATTCTCCAGGGGTGCGACAAACCACAGGACGAAAGTTTGGTAACATTGGCGGGTAACGCCTACATTACAGAAGGTAACGCGTATATTGACGAGGGGAGCAATGCCATTCGCAATTGGAACAACACGGAAGCTGTAATTAGTTTCTACTTCAAAGTTGAAAACGCTGGCAAGTTTGATCTTGCCCTTAAGGCACAGGGACATTCGCAAATCGAAGTATCTTTGTTGGGCAAAACAAAGGAAGTAGAACTCAACAGCGACACACTTACCAATGTAAAGGTGGGTTCGTTCAAGGTAACGAAAGCACAATATGTTAAGGTAGACATTCGCGGTAAGAAGATTCTTGAAGGCGAAAGTTTCGGTAATGTAGCAGCGCTTCTCATAGGTAGTGAAGCTGGCCCCGTAGTTTGTGTGAACGAACAGTTTAGCACACACTTCGGCCGCCGTGGTCCTTCGGTGCATTTAGGTTATCCCTTCCCCAGCGAAGAGAAAATCGAATGGTTCTATAACGAAGTGGTAGTTCCCGAAGAAGGTGACATCCCCAGCAGTTACTATATGGCATGTGGTTTTGGCGAAGGTTATTTTGGCATGCAAAACAACAGTCCTCATCCCCGCCGTATTCTCTTCTCAGTTTGGAGTCCTTTCTCAACTGACAACCCCGCAGAAATTCCCGATTCTTTGCGCGTGCAACTCATTAAGAAGGGCGAAAATACAAAGGTGGGAGAGTTTGGCAACGAAGGTTCAGGTGGTCAGAGCTACATGCACTACGAATGGAAAGCTGGCGAACGTTGTCGCTTCCTTATTGGTGTACGTCCCGACAATAATAACACAACGGTTTACACCGCTTACTTCTACGACAATAATGAGAGTAAGTGGGTGCTCGTAGCTTCTTGGCGTCGTCCTCAAACCAACACTTGGTACACCAACGCTCACTCATTCTTGGAAAACTTCAACCCTGTAATGGGATACATTAACCGTAAGGCGTACTACCAAAACCAATGGGCACGCACCGTAGACGGAAGATGGATTCCTTTGAAGAATGCCCGCTTTACTTGCGACGAAACGGGTCGCACAAAGATGCGTCTCGACTACACAGGCGGTACTGCAGAAGGCGGTTTCTTCCTCTCAATGGGTGGTTTCTTCAATGAATACTTGACTACAGGAACCATGTTCGAGCGCACGGGTAACTTCACAGAAGCGCCCGACGTAGATTTTTCTACTCTCAAGTAAGATTTTAAGCGAAAGAAGTATCTTTTTGCAAGGTATATGTAAAAAATTATTAGCAAAATGCTTTGCTGTTTGCAATAATGCTATTACATTTGCCAACGAAAAGAAATAAATATGAGAACATTTGCTATACATAATGGTTGGTGGCGCATCTTACAACTCAAAAAGTCGTAAGCAGGAACCTCTGTATGTATATTAAGGAATACGAAAGGGCACTCCGTCGGACTTGCGACGTGAGTGCCTTTTTTAGTTGCCTAGTAACAAGGTACGAGTAAACGAAAAAGTTGCCGAGATAAACGAGCGTCTCATTCCGCATGGTATTCCTAACAACTCTCTCCTCACTCCTCACTAACTTTACCCCCTTAAAACCTTAAAACCTTACCTCCTTTATTATGACACAAAACTTTACTGTATCCCCCGAAGGATATTATGGACAATTTGGTGGTGCACACGTGCCCGAAGCATTGTTGAAGTGCACACAGAACTTGGCAGAAAACTACCGTCGCTACATAGATGACCCCGAATTTCAGGCAGAGTATCGCGAGCTGCTCAAAGATTACGTGGGGCGTCCCACACCGCTGTACCGCTCTGAGAAATTGAGTTCCCTACATGGGTGTTCGGTGTACTTAAAGCGCGAAGACTTGTGCCACACCGGCGCACATAAAATAAACAATGCCCTCGGGCAAGCCCTCCTTGCGAAACGCATGGGCGCAAAGCGCATTGTGGCAGAAACGGGTGCCGGTCAGCACGGCGTGGCTACAGCTACGGCATGCGCGCTGCTCAACCTTGAATGCGTCGTTTACATGGGCGCAGAAGACATTGTGCGCCAGCATTCCAATGTGCAGAAAATGCGCCTTCTCGGTGCTAAAGTTGAGGCGGTAACTGAGGGAAGCAGAACTTTGGAAAACGCCGTCGATGCCGCCCTTCGCGCATGGTGTGACGACCCTGAGAATATCTATTATCTATTAGGTTCTGCCGTCGGCCCACACCCCTTCCCCGACATGGTGGCACGCCTGCAAAGCGTGATTAGCGAAGAGATGCGCGCCCAACTCTTACGTCAGGAAGGTCGTGAGTTACCCGATTACGTCGTAGCGTGTATCGGGGGTGGCAGTAACGCGACCGGGAGTTTCTTTAACTTCCTCGACGATTTAGACGTCACACTTGTACTTGCAGAAGCGGGCGGCAAAGGACTAATTACGGGTAAGCATGCCGCATCCTTAACTTGTGGAGAAACGCGCGTGCTTCACGGCGCCAACACCATGGTACTCACGCACGAAGATGAATTAGCCGGAGGGCCTTACAGTATTTCCGCAGGATTGGATTACCCTGGCGTAGGCCCACTTCCTGCCCACCTTGTAGATACGGGTCGAGCAATGGTCGTTCCTATTACGGATGAGCAAGCGCTGGATGCCGCTTATGAACTCAACCGTATGGACGGTATTCTTCCCGCCCTCGAATCTGCTCACGCCTTGGCGGCACTTCATAAGTTGGACTTCAAACCTACCGACATCGTGATTCTCACCCTTTCGGGAAGAGGCGATAAAGATTTGGAAACCTACTTGCTTCATGCTGATAGAATAGGGATTGGATAAAGAAAACTTGACTTTCTGACGCGCAAATAGGGTAAAAGTTTTAAATTTGCAGAGACTAATGAAACAATAGGAGTAGCCGGTTTACATTTAGACAACTTCTCCCGCGTGACCATCATGACTTACAAACAAGAAACCATAAAACCCTACAGTCAAGAGGGCGAGAAGGGCAAGCAGGTGGAGCAAATGTTTGACAACATTGCCCACAGTTACGACCTTCTCAACCATGCCCTTTCTTTAGGCATAGACAAACATTGGCGCAAGGCGGCTATTGCTTCGTTGCGCCCTTATGCTCCGCAGCGCATCCTTGATATGGCTACGGGCACAGGCGACTTTGCCCTACTTGCCGCAAAGATGTTGCGCCCCGAGTTACTTGTGGGCGCCGACCTCTCAGAGGGAATGCTCAACGTGGCACGCGAAAAGGCGTTGCGCAGTGAATATGCACGCGCACTGACATTCCAAAAAGAAGATTGCATGGACTTGAGTTTTGCGGATGATAGTTTCGACGCCGTTACCATAGCCTACGGCGTGCGCAACTTCCAAGACCTTGACCGCGGACTTCGAGAAATGCTGCGCGTGTTACGCCCCGGGGGCAGACTGGTAATCATCGAACTCACCACGCCTCAGCAATCCCCGATGAAGCAACTCTTCAGTTTCTATTCCCGTGTGTGGATGCCGTTTGTGGGTAAGTTGATTTCAAAAGACAAGCAGGCTTACACCTACCTCCCTGCCACAATGGAGGCATTTCCTCAAGGCGAGGTGATGACAGAAATCTTGAAGAAAGCAGGATTCCAAGACGTAAAATTCAAGCGCTTCACGTTCGGCCTCAGCACCCTTTACACGGCAGCAAAATAACGGACATCCGCACGTTCTGTAGAATCTACACCCTCTATATCTTCTATCCCCTCACCCCATCAAAATGGATGCATACGGATTAGTAGGCCATCCCCTCGGACACAGCTTTTCGGCAGGTTACTTCGCCGAGAAATTTTCCCGCGAAGGGATTGACGCTACTTACACCAACTTTGACATTCCCAACATTGCGCAACTCACAACACTCATTGCCGAAAACGTAAATTTGCGCGGTGTGAATGTGACCATTCCCCACAAGCAAGCAGTCATTCCCCTGCTTGACGCGCTCAGCGATGAGGCGTGCGAAATCGGCGCAGTAAATGTAGTGCGCATTACGCGAGACGCCGACGGAACCGTTCGCACAAAGGGTTTTAATTCCGACGTAATTGGTTTCACCGAATCCTTGCGCCCCTTGTTGCGTCCCCATCACCGTCGCGCCTTAGTCTTAGGTTGTGGCGGCGCCTCAAGAGCCATTGTTTACGGATTGCGAAAGTTGGGCATCACCCCCACTTATGTGAGTCGCACCAAGGCTGAAGGGCGCTTGACTTACGAAGAACTGACTGCTGATGTCTTAGCCGCCCATCACATAATCGTAAACTGTTCGCCCGTCGGTATGTTTCCACACGTGGATGAGGCGCCCAAATTGCCCTACCACTTACTCTCCCCCCTCCACCTCTGTTACGACCTTGTTTACAACCCGCTTGAAACTTCATTTATGAAGAAGGCAAGCGCACAAGGTGCTGTAGTGAAAAACGGGCTTGAGATGTTGCACCTGCAAGCTGAGGCAGCTTGGAGTATGTGGCACGCGGAAACACAGACAAGTAAATGAGTGACCACCATCACCGTATGGCAAACGCCCTTAATGCCCTTCTTTAAATACCCTAAAGACCTTAAAGACTTTAGAGTCCTCATCCCCTCTTACTGACCTCCCACTTATGAAAACCCTTTTCCTTGTTATTGGCAAGACTATCGATAAGCATCTCGTGGCCCTCATTGATGAATACGTGCAGCGGGTGAAACATTATCAGCCCTTCGAACTTGAGGTGATTCCTGAGTTGAAAAATACGAAGGCGCTTACTCCCGAGCAGCAAAAGGAGCGTGAGGCAGAACTCTTGAAGAAGAGTTTGAAGGACGGTGACTACATCGTGCTTTTGGATGAGGGAGGTAAAGAGTTTAGAAGCATTGACTTCGCCCGCTATTTGGAACAGAAGCAACAGACGGTGTCGCGTCGCCTTGTCTTTATCGTAGGTGGTCCCTACGGCTTCTCACCCGACATTTACGCCTTGGCGCGCGAGAAGGTTTCGCTCTCACGCATGACCTTCTCCCACCAGATGGTGCGCCTCTTTTTCGTAGAGCAATACTACCGCGCCATGACTATTATCAAAGGCGAACCCTATCATCATGAATAGCGTGCTAATTTTTGCAATATTGGTGGCGCTCCTGAGTGGTGCAGTCCCTACGTCTGCCACCGCTCAGGAGCGCTTTCGCGTTATGGAGTATAACGTGGAAAACCTCTTCGACACAAATCCCGACGCCCTCAGTGACGACCGCGCTTTTCTCCCTCAGGGCGAACAGCAATGGACACTTGAGCGCTACTGGGCGAAACAAGGGCGACTGGCGCGGGTAATTGCGGCAGCGGGAGGTGATGTTCCGGTGGAATTAGTGGGACTCGTGGAGGTTGAAAACGACTCTGTCATCACCCACCTTACGCGGCGCACCTCCTTGGCCCGACTGGGGTATGAATATATGATTACGCACAGCCTCGACCGCCGAGGGTTGGACGTCGCCCTGCTTTATCAACCCGGAAGATTCCGACCTTTGAGCAGCGAGAACCTTCGTGTGCGCGTGCCTGAGGGAGTGCGCCCCACGCGCGACATACTTTTTGTAGAGGGGCTCTTACCTACGCTCGACACGCTCTCCCTCTTCGTTGCCCACTTCCCCAGTAGGCGCGGGGGTAAAAAGGACACCAACGCCCTACGCTGTCAAGCGGCAAAGCGCATCCGCCATAAAGTTGACAGCATCCAACTCCATCGCCCCGAGGCACTCATTATTATAATGGGCGACTTGAATGATGAGGTGCACGACACGTCCTTGAGCGAAAGCATGGGAGTTGTGCCGGCAGAAGCGTATTTAAGAAGGACGGACACCGCAACTGCTTCGCCAAAAGCGCTCTGCGAACTCACCCCCATCTGTGAGGATTTTCCAAATGTCAAAGGCACGTATTATTACCAGCGCGAGTGGAACTGCCTTGACCATATTATCGTGTCGCCGCCCCTGCTCAATAGCGCAGCCCCCTTATTTGCGCCTACGGGTAAGAGTCGCATTCTCGCCCACCCCATTCTTGTGGAGCAGAGCGGCACTCCGCTTTCGCCCGAAGTGCGACCTCGGCGCACCTATCTCGGCACGCATTACCACGGAGGGATAAGCGACCACTTCCCCCTGCTGGCTACATTTATAGTAAACGGATTTGAGTGAAATTCAGCCTCCAACAGACAGTTGCCCTGTGCCAATTAAAGATTGCGCACAGGGCATTTTTAGTATTCAAGACTTGGGATTTATCCATTCTACGTAATCAATGTTATTTTCAAGATATTCTTGTGTGATGAAAATGTAATCCGAAAAATAGAACATTATTGTTTCATTTATCAAAACCCCGAATGTAAAATAAAGTTTTTAACTTTGCACTCGTAAACCGAATTAAATCCGTGACATGATTGACGAAATTACGATTAAAGATATGCTCGCGCTGTCCAGTCAGTACACTTATGCGTGCGAGGACTTTATCCTTGTGAACGATGCAGAACAGGTGAAGCACCACACGTCTGGCAGCGATGGCGAATACGCTCAACTGATGGACGCCATCTTCCTTTTCATTCGCGAGGGGCAAGGCGAGTTAGAGATAAACGGAATTACCACCACCGTATCGGCGGGTGATATTGTGGCGTGCAGGCCCAATTCCACCTTCCGCCGTGTGGTAGAGAAAAATAGCGGACTGCGCGGCAGTTTCATCGTGGTTTCTCGCCGCATGCTGATGGACTGCATCCCCAACACGCAGATGATTATCGGCGCACTCTTTAACCTTGGCCACGCCTTTCACGTCTTACACCTCACGGAGAAAGAGCAGAGCATCTTCATCCACTATGCCACCCTGCTGCGCTTAAAGGTTGAAGACACCACCCACGCTTACCGCTCAGAGGTGATTCACCAGTTGGTCAAGTGCTTGATTTGCGAACTCATTGGCGCGCACATGCTTGAAGAACTCGCTGCAAAGCAGTTTGAGGTAGGACAAAGCGAAAAACTCTTCTTGCGCTTCATCCACCAGCTTGAAACTACACGCCCCCGTCCCCGATTTATTGAACACTATGCGGCGGAACTCTGCGTGACCGCCAAGCATCTCTCAGAGGTATGCAAGAAAGTGTCGGGACGCACCGCCTTGCAGTGGATCACGGAGTTTATCACCAACGACATCCGTTACCACCTGCTCCACACCGACCTCTCGATTAAAGAAATCGTTTACCAGTTGCAGTTCCCCAACTCCAGCTTCTTCGGCAAGTACGTACGCACACACTTCGGCAAGTCGCCCAGCGAGTTACGCCGCAGTGGCGGAAAGTAATTTTAGCGAGTTGGCGCGACGCAAATGCCTTATTTCTTAGCGAAAAATTGTGACAAAATTTTAATTTTGTAAGCATCTGATTATCAGTATACTTACAAAGGCGAAAATTATTAGTAATGTATTTTAAAATATGTTACTAATAATTTTTTTTAGGTTACTAATAATTTTCACTACAATAGACTTAGTTTTTTACACCTCTAATATGGGGTTTTAAAAAACAATAACGGACAAGCAAAACTGAGGGGTGTTTGCTTGTCCGTCACTGTTGTATATTAGTTTGCGAGAATTTAAATCACATGAATGCCCTGCTCTTCGCAAAGTTTGAGTCCGAGATCCTTGAGTTTGAACTTCTGAATCTTACCGCTGCCTGTCATGGGGAATTCCTTGATGAAGAAAATGTAGCGGGGGATTTTGTAGCGGGCAATCTTGCCTGCGCAGAAGTCGCGCACGTCAATATCGGCCATCTCTACGCCTTCGTGGAGGATGATGAAGGCACCCACCTCTTCGCCATAGCGCTTTGAGGGAATACCTGCCACTTGCACGTCCTTGATGCCCTCCATCTTGTAGAGGAATTCCTCAATTTCGCGGGGATAGATGTTTTCGCCGCCGCGGATAATCATATCCTTGATGCGCCCTGTGATGCGGAAGTTGCCGTCGGGGTCTTTCACACCGAGGTCGCCGGAATGGAGGAAACCGTTTTCGTCAATCACTTCTGCCGTAGCCTCGGGATTCTTATAGTAACCCTTCATGGTGTTGTAACCGCGGTTACACATTTCGCCCTGCACGCCTACGGGGCATTCTTCTCCCGTTTCGGGGTCGATAACCTTGACTTCCGTGAACTCAAATTCGTGACCTACGGTGGTGCAACGCACTTCAAAGGGGTCGTCAATGCGGGTGTGGGTCATGCCCGGAGATGCTTCTGTAAGGCCATACACACTCGTGACGCGCATGAACATTTTTTCTTCCACCTGACGCATGAGTTCGATGGGACAAAGCGAACCTGCCATAATGCCTGTGCGGAGGCTTGACATGTCGAACATGGGGAACATCGGGTGATTCATTTCTGCGATGAACATAGTGGGTACGCCGTAGAGCGCGGTGCAACGTTCCTTATGGATGGAGGCAAGTACAACGAGGGGGTCGAAGCGTTCGACCATGACCTGCGTACAACCGTGCGTGAGGCAGTTCATCGTGGCGAGCACTACGCCGAAGCAGTGGAAGAGGGGCACACAGACGCAGAGCTTGTCGTCTTGCGTAAACTTCATGTGCTCACCCGTGAGGTAACCGTTGTTGCTGATGCTGTGGTGTGTGAGCATTACGCCCTTGGGGAAACCAGTTGTCCCCGAGGTGTACTGCATGTTTACCACGTCGTGGCAGGTTACTTTTTGCTTGACCACAGCAAGTTCTTCGTCATCAATATTGCTACCGAGGAGGAGGATTTCTGCGGTGTTGTACATGCCACGGTATTTCTCCTGCCCGATATAGATGACGTTCTTCATCTGGGGCAACGTCTTGCTCTTGAGGTAGCCACGCTGGCAGGTGCGGAGTTCGGGGAGGATGTCGTAAACCATGTTTACGAAGTCGTCACTTCCGCGGTCGCCATTGACAATGCAGAGCGTGTGCATGTCGGAGTTCTGACACACATATTCTAACTCCGCACGCTTATAGTTCGTGTTTACCGTTACGGCAACGGCACCAATTTTGGCACAGGCATAGAGGAAGGTCAACCAGTCGGGAACATTTCCCGCCCAGATACCTACGTGCGTGCCTTTCTCCACACCGATGGAGAGCAAGCCCTTTGCCATATTATCGACGCGCTCATTAAACTGCTTCCAGGTGAAGCGTAAATTGCGGTCGGAGTAAACAATATATTCTTTGTCCGGCGTAGTGGCAGCCCAATGCTCCACCCATTCACCGAGGGTGCGATTAAAGAGTTCCATAGCGTGATGCTCCTTAGATTTGTTTCATTAAATAGGAGTGTAAACCACCGCCAAAATCTTTGCCGCCTGCCCTTCAAAACCGTGAACGTGGTGGGGCACAATGCAGTCGTAATAAATGGTGTCGCCCGCCTCAATGACGTATTTCTTCTTTCCGTGCGCCACTTCCACCGTGCCTTCCATTACGAAGATAAACTCTTCGCCTTCGTGAGAAGAAAGGACGTAGTCAAGGTTCTCTGTGTTGTCAATGTCAATGATAAAGGGTTCCATGTGGCGGTCAGCCTTTGACTTTGACAAGGCACGGTAATGCATGTGCGTACGTGCATCCATGGAGTTGTTGGAGAAACTGATGGTGTCGCTCGTTTCTTGCTTGCGACACACGACAGCACCGTGGTCGTCCTGGTCGTCCAAGAAGGTGCCGAGGCGCACACCCAAAGCACGCGCAATCTTAATCAGCGGCGCCAACGAGGGGATGTCAATATTATCTTCAATACGCGCAATCTGCTCTTCTGCCAACCCCGTGCGCTCTGCGAGTTCTGCCACGCTGATTTCGCGGGTTTCACGAAGCGCCTTAATCTTTGCGCCCACAATCTTTGTGCTATCCATAGTTTTGATTTTGTGTTATTTTGTTAAGAGATTAGCAAAAGTACAAATAATTTGTTAATGTCCTAATGTTTTTGGTAATAAAAAAGGCACACCCCAAGGATGCGCCTAATTTTATACCTAAAGAGGGGTTTCAATAGCGTTTGTTGTAACCCGAATGGAGTGTCCAATTACGGATGATGCCACGAAGCAAGAGACTACAGGGTTGGTAGAAGAAGCATCCTGTTACTATCATATATGCCAAGGTGTATAAAGTTTCCAGGAGGTCCTCATGATTATTTTTGAAATAATTTGATTTTAATATAAGCATCGTTTTTACCCATACATAACATGCCATGGCGCCCAAAAGAAATATTGCAACAAGATAAAAACAGAGGTGCAGTTTATTCTTAATAGCAACTCCTTGAAGAAGCGTGGTCGTGCCCATTTTCATAAATGCCAATACGATTCCCAGAATCAAGCAGAAGATACCTAAGAATATTTCAAACCCACCCCCTTCGTAAAAGTATTGACACAATCCGCCAAAGAAACAAAAGATGCACGCCACAATCATGTAACTGTTCATGGGATGCTGCTCACCATAAGTGCGAATGCCCAATCTTAATCGGTGTAGTTTCCCCCTCTTGCCATATTGTTTTTGTTCGTAAAATAAGAGTCATTCCAGCGTGTATCAGCAGGCGCTAAAATGTAACAATTTTTCGCCATAATACACTCCTGATAATCAACATCTTAGACCTACCCAAAATTATTAGTAACATATTTTAAATTACATTACTAATAATTTTTTTTAGGTTACTAATAATTTTTACTACAAGTAGTTTAGTTTTTTCTGCAACGGTTTTCGGTATTCGTTTACTGCTCCCCGGCAGCAAAAACTTTGGGTTCAACGGCGCTTTTACAGTCTTGTTTGTGAAGGTATGGCACACAATGACCTAATTTATGGGACGAGCTGCGCTTCAATACCGCTTGTTATATCCCGAGTTGCGTGCCCAATTACTGATAATGCCATGAAGAAGTTGGCAGATAGGATAATGTAAGACAATGGCTGCCAAACCAAAATATGCTGCTCCTAATAATCTACTCTCTGTTCGAAAATGTCTCGTATGTAAAATATCATGATGTAATACATGTAAACCTTTAAACCCAACATAAGCAGCCATGCTGGCAAAAAGAGCAAGCAAAATGGCGTAGAGTATCAGATACCCTATCGTCATTTCCGGAGCAAATTTTTGCCTAAAAAATTCACCTATGGACCAAATAATCCCTATAAGTAAACCAACAATTCCCCAAAGTAAATCAACCCACGTACCGTCATAAAGATAGTAACATAACCATCCCCAGATACAAAAGATACAGAGTAAAAGTATGCAACTGATTATGATGACCACGGGGTGAGGTTCCGTAGAATTGCGAAGTCTTGAGTCGTATCTGTGATTTTCCTTATCCCGTCCCATATTTATTAGATTAAAATTGAAAGGCGCACAGTGCCGTGCGCCTTCCGTGAGTTTCCCATGTGGGATTACTTTGTCAAATATTCAGTGACGTTCTTCTCAATGCGCGCAGCGAGATCTTCGCCATCTTCCTTCACGAATGCTTCGCCCGTGATGCGTTCGTAGAGTTCCATGTAACGCTCAGAGATGCTCTTCACGATTTCAGCAGTCATTTCGGGCACCTGCTGGCCTTCCTTACCCTGGAAGCCGTTGTCCATCAACCATTCGCGCACAAATTCCTTAGAGAGTTGCTTCTGAGGCTCGCCCGCTTCAAAGCGTTCCTGATAACCTTCAGCATAGAAGTAACGGCTTGAGTCGGGCGTGTGGATTTCGTCCATGAGGTAGATCGTACCGTTGTGCTTACCAAATTCGTACTTGGTATCTACGAGAATCAAGCCGCGTTCAGCAGCGATTTCTGAACCACGCTGGAAGAGCGCGAGGGTGTACTTCTCAAGGAGTTCGTATTCTTCGGGAGTAGCCAAGCCCTGTGCCAAAATTTCTTCCTTTGAAATGTCGGCATCGTGCTCGCCGATTTCAGCCTTCGTAGTGGGCGTGATAATGGGTGTGGGGAACTTCTGATTTTCCTTCATGCCTTCAGGAAGACGTACGCCGCAGATTTCGCGAACACCGCTCTTGTATGCACGCCAAGCCGAACCGCAGAGGTAACCACGTACAATCATTTCAACGGCAAAGCCTTCGCAACGAACGCCTACCGTTACCATGGGGTCGGGAGTAGCCATCTTCCAGTTGGGGCAAATGTCTGCAGTAGCGTCAAGGAACTTTGCTGCAATCTGGTTCAACATCTGGCCCTTGTAAGGAATACCTTCGGGAAGCACTACGTCGAACGCAGAAATTCTGTCACTTGCTACCATCACCAACTTATCGCCAACGCTATATACGTCGCGAACTTTACCGTGATACACTGCTGTCTGACCAGGGAAATTAAAGTCTGTCTTTGTTAATGCACTCATAATTGTTGAGGTTATAAGGTTATAAGGTTATAAGATTTTGAAATCGTAAGGTTTTGAGGTTTTAAGGGGTAAGGAGGGTTTCGTGGGTAGAGTCTCTATATTGTATAGAGTATTTAGATCATCTATAGTATCTATACTTCCTATAAAATCTATTCATTCTGCTCCGCCTCCTCAGTTGCGCGGTGCTGCTTGCTTTCCTGTTCGTAGGCTTCCACAATGCGGGTCACCAACTTGTGGCGCACGATGTCGCGCTTGTCCATTTCGATGAAGGCAATGCCGCTCACGTCCTTCAGGATGCGTTGCGCTTCAATGAGTCCGGATTTCTGTGAGGGCGGAAGATCTATCTGTGTGCGGTCGCCGGTAACAATCATCTTGGTGTTCCACCCCATGCGGGTGAGGAACATTTTGATTTGTGCGGAACTCGTATTCTGCGCTTCGTCAAGAATGACCACGGCATCGTTCAAGGTGCGTCCGCGCATAAAGGCGAGTGGTGCGATTTGAATGATGTTGCTCTCCATGTACTCTTGCAGTTTTGCCGCGGGAATCATCTCCTGAAGGGCATCGTAAAGGGGTTGCAAGTAAGGGTCAATCTTATCCTTCATGTCGCCAGGGAGGAATCCAAGTTTTTCACCGGCTTCTACGGCGGGGCGACTGAGAATAATTTTCTTCACCTCCTTATTCTTCAAGGCACGAACGGCAAGGGCGATGGCGGTGTAGGTCTTACCCGAACCCGCAGGACCGATGGCAAAGAGCATGTCGTGCTTGGCATAAGCCTCAACCAAGCGACGCTGATTTTCAGAACGCGCCGTGATGGGTTTGCCTCCCGTGCTGTAAACAATTACGCCCTCTTGGTGTTGCTTCTGTGTCTTGCCACGCTTGATGATATTAAGAATGTCTTCCTCCGTGAGTTGGTTAAACTTCACACAGTGAGCTTCCAACAAGCGGAAGAGGTCCTCAAAGTCTGCCATCTCCTCTTCGGAGCACATCACTTTGACGACATTGTCGCGCGCAACAATACGCAATTTCGGGCAGAGTGCCTTCAGCATGCGCAAGTTGGCATTGTTTGCCCCATAGAAAATTACGGGGTCGGCCTCTTCTAAGATAAAATGTTTTTCAATCACACTGCAAAATTAAACATTCCTATGATATATTTTTAGTAATTTTGTAGGGAATTACGAAACAGACCTATGCCGAACCCCATAAAATTCAAAAAAATACATTTTCTCGCCCTCTTCTTTACCATTGTAGGGGCGCTCTTTGTGTTGCGCTTGGTGCATCCCGAGTTCACCACGGTGGCGCATGAAGAAGCCGACGCTGAATTTCTTGCACTTACCGACGCAGAATTTGTAGAGCCCAACGATTCACTTGCAGTAAACGAGGGGGAACTTTCTGAGGAAGTGGGCGATGAAGAAGAGACAACCAATGCCGCAGATACCCTGCAAGCACTCCAGCCCAACGACCCCGCAGAAACAGACCGCATATTGAGACACAGCAAGAAGGTGGACGCACTTTTCCAACAGCCTCGAGCGGAAGTAAAACTCATTGATTTCCGCGGACGCCCCATCAAGAATAAAATCAAAGGGGTTAGCAGTTATGTGCGTGTATTCAACGACCTCAACGATGTACAAATCGCAACGGCTTCAAGAGTGGGAATTGACCGCATAGCCGACCGAGACGCGGCGGCACAATGCAAAGACAGTTTGGTGTTTGTGGGCGACAATCCTTACTACGACATCAAAAAACTCACCCATTCTATCCCCTACCTCGTGCCTCGCGCAGCCATTTGTTTAGAAGAGATTGCGCGCGCCTTTATGGACTCTTGCGTTGTGAAAGGTTTGCCGATGCACAAAGTGGTGCTGACCTCCGTGCTCCGTACTGAAAAAGATGTAAAGAAACTGCGTCGCGTAAATGCCAATGCCAGTCAAAACAGTTGCCACCAGCACGGCACGACTTTCGACATCAGTTACAACCATTTCACTATGGTACAAGACCCCAATTCGGCGCCGAAACAACCCGTACCGATAAGTCGCCTGAAACAGATTTTGGCAGAAGTTTTGGAAGACCAGCGCAATATGGGCACCTGCTACGTGAAATACGAATACCGCCGTAGCGCTTGTTTCCACATTACAGCAAGATAACTCGGCAGTGCCTAATGCGAAAAACGACAAGGAGCGTATAGCCGCTATAAAACTTATAGTGACTATACGCCCCTTTTATTTTTCGCCTACCCCTCTCCCACTTCGCGCGCAACGAAAGCAAGAATCTCTGCCTCCTGTTCGGGATGAAACCAATGAATCGTATCGTCTTTCTTAAACCACGTCATTTGCTTCTTGGCATACACGCGGGTGTTTTTTCGGAGTCGGTCGAGCGCAAAATTTAGTTCCCATTCGCCGTCTAACACCTTGAGCAATTCTTTCACGCCCACCGTGTTCAGCGAATTTTCTGCACGGAAAGGCATCACGCGGCGCACTTCCTCGAGCGCTCCCTGCTCCACCATCTGCGTCACACGGCGATTGATGCGGTCAAACAAGTCCTCGCGCTCGCGCTGTAAGCCTATTTTGAGAATGCGGAAGGGGCGCTCCTTTTTCCGACGCACGCGGAAAGACGTGTAAGTCTTGCCCGTCATGTGGCAAATCTCAAGAGCATGAATCACCCGCTTGGGATTGCGAATGTCACACTGCGCATAGTATTCAGGGTCGAGCAAGCGGAGTTCTTCTGCCAATGCCTCAAGCCCCTCCCTGTGATAGCGCTCCATCATCAACGTGCGCGTGTCATCATCCACCGTGGGGATGTCATCAATCCCGTCACACACGGCATCAATATACATCATCGAGCCCCCCGTAAGGACTGCCACGTCGTGCGTCTTGAAATGCTCCTCAAGCAGTGCCGTTACCTCTTCCTCATACCGCGCCGCGCTGTAATAATCCGTCAGTCCGAGCGTACCCACAAAGTGATGGGGCACGCGCGCTTGCTCTTCAGCCGTGGGGGCTGCCGTAATGATGGGAATGTCTCGGTAGAGTTGGCGCGAGTCTGCGCTGATGATGGGGCAACAAAATTGTTGCGCGAGACGAAGGCTCAAAGCGGTCTTTCCAACTGCAGTCGGACCGAGAAGAACAATGACTGTTTTTGGCATAAAAAAGGGGGCGTTTTTCCTACAATACTTTTTACAAAAATTATTAGTAATGTAAAAAAAATTATTAGTAACATATTTTAAATTATTAGTAACCTAATTTTGGGCGCAATAGGTTACTAATAATTCACCCCTAAGAGGGGGTAAAAAAACGTGTGGTTTAAGGGGGCGTTTTTAAGAAAAAAGGTGTGTCAGGAGCAACATCTTGACACACCTTTTTTATATCTTGCGCCATCTGCGTGGGCTGCATTCAGCGACGACTAATAAGGGTCGCCATCTGAGATTTCATAACCTTCGAGGTCGAGTTCGTCGTCGTTATAAAGGTCTTCGCCGTCGCCATAAAGGAGGAAGTCATCATCGTCAGTAGCTGTTGCGCCACCCGCTACGCTCTTCGTAATCTTTTCCACAAAGGGGTCTTCGAAATCAAGCAACTGCTGGGGAGCATCACCCTTCGCACGAATCACTTCAGGTGAAGAAAGGTGCTCGCCGGGAATGATTTCCTTGACATCGAGGAAGAAGGAGCGCTCTGCATAGGGGTCGAAGATAAATTCAAAGTGCTGTCCCTTGTCTTCAATAAAGTCAGAGAGGGGCGTTTCTTCCATCAAATAAATATCTTCATCCAAGTCGCCCGCGCCAACATCCTCACGCGTGATCTGCTCGTGGCGTTCCCACTCGTCGTCACACACGTAAAACTCCGTCATCTGATCGTCGGGATAACCGCACGACTGAAGTACGGCCTTGCAAAGGTCAAGAAAGTTTGCGTCGCTATCTATTTTCAGTTCACGAAGGAAGCCTTCTACCTCGTCACTGATAAATTTAATTCTGTATAACATATTCGTGCTGCTAATAGACTACTTGATTACGCCGCGCTGCGAAGATTCGAAGAAGGAAATGATGTAGTCAACTTCCTTACACTGGGGCACTTCTTCACGCACCTTCTGAAGGCGTTCCTTCATGAGGCCCTTCTCATTATAAATAATGCGGTAAGCATTATGAATATTGTCAATCACCTCGGGAGCGAAACCGCGACGGCGAAGTCCCACGATGTTCAAACCGCAATAAGCTACGGGCTCACGACCTGCGATAATGAAGGGAGGAATGTCCTGCGAAGTGCGTGTACCTCCGCCCACCATAACATAACCACCGATGCGGCAGAACTGGTGTACGAGCGTCGTTGAACTTACAATAGCGCAGTCGTCAACGATTACCTCACCCGCGAGTTTTGTCTGGTTACCGATGATGCAATAATTGTTGATAATCACATCATGTCCGGCATGCATACCTTCCATAAGGAGGTTGTTGTTACCCACAACGGTCTTGCCCTTCGCAGCAGTACCGCGGTTGATGGTAACATTCTCGCGGATGGTATTGTTGTCGCCAATTTCGGCAGTAGTTTCCTCACCCTGGAACTTAAGGTCCTGGGGAACGGCACCAATTACGGCACCGGGGAAAACGGTATTACCATTGCCCATACGCGTGCCGTAAAGCAAGGTCACACCATTCATCAATTTGTTATTGTTTCCGATAACTACATTCTTGTCGATATAGCAGAAGGGACCGATTTCGCAATTTTCTCCAATTACAGCCTCGGGGTGGATGTATGCTAAGGGACTAATCATAATAGTTTAGGGGATTTTTTGTTCGTGAATAATTAGGTTATTGTCAACCGCTCAAGTTGAGCGCAGTTATTCTTTGTCTTTTGCCAACTGTGCTGTAAAGGTTGCCTCCATCACGCAGTTGTCACCCACGAAAGCGTAACCACGCATCGAAGCAATACCACGGCGGATGGGCGTAATAAGGCGCACGAGGAAGATAAGAGTATCTCCGGGCACTACCTTACGGCGGAACTTCACATCATCAATACGCAGGAAGTACGTAGAGTAGGTCTCAGGGTCGGGAAGTCCGTTGAGCACAAACAAACCGCCACACTGTGCGAGCGCCTCGATTTGCAATACGCCAGGCATTACGGGGTTGCCGGGGAAGTGACCTTGGAAGAAGGCTTCGTTGGACGTTACGTTTTTCACACCCACAATCTGCTTCTTCGTAATCTCAATCACCTTATCCACCAACTGCATGGGGTAACGGTGAGGCAAGAGGCGGTGGATGTCGTTAATATCTAAAACGGGCTCCTTATTGGGATTGTAAGAGGGCGCCTGCACTTCGTTTTGCTTAATCTCCTTGCGGAGCTGACGGGCAAACTTATTGTTGATCGTATGTCCGGGGCGCGTAGCAATGATTCTACCCTTGATGGGGCGACCAATGAGCGCGAGGTCACCAATAATATCGAGCAACTTGTGGCGGGCGGGTTCGTTGGGCCAAACAAGGGGGCGCGTCTGAAGGTAGCCGAGTTGTGTAGCATCACGATGCTCTACCTTGAGCGAGTCTGCCAACTTGTCGAGCGCTTCCTGCTCCATCTGGCGTTCGTAAATAACGATGGCGTTCTGAAGGTCGCCACCCTTAATAAGACCTGCCGCAAGGAGGGGCTGGATTTCTCTGACGAACACAAATGTGCGTGCAGAAGCCACTTCGTCGGCAAACTTTGCCATGTCGTCAAGAGTTGCAAACTGACTGCTGAGGAACTGCGAGTCAAAGGAAATCATTGACGTGATGGAGAACTGCTCATCGGGGAGCAACGTAATCTGAGAGCCCGTTGCGGGGTCGTTAAATTCTACCTTGCGCTTGATGACATAGTAATCCTTGTCGGCTTCCTGTTCCTCGATGCCCACACGCTTGATGTTTTCCACGTAGTAAATAGAACTACCGTCAAGAATGGGGAACTCAGGACCATCTACCTGGATCAAGCAGTTGTCAATTCCGAAAGCGTAAAGCGCAGCCATGCCGTGCTCAATGGTAGAACAGCGCGCTTCGCCCTTTGCCACAACGGTGCCGCGACTGGTGTCGATAACATTTTCGGCAACTGCGTCGATGATGGGCTGACCTTCGAGGTCTACACGCTGAATCTTATAACCGTGACCTTCGGGGGCGGGGTTGAAAGTTACGGTGAGTTTCAACCCAGTATGGAGTCCGATACCGGAAAGCGAAAAACTTTCCTTGAGTGTCTTTTGTTTCATGGGATTCAATGGATTTACTATAGCCCCTACAAGAACTATAGGAACTATACTCTTTTACTTCTGCAGTTGAGCCTTGAGCTCTTCCACCTGTTTCTTCAAATCATTCAATTCGCTGTACATTTCAGGCAAGCGCTTGAAGACTACGCTGGAACGCATAAAGGCCTTGGCATCAATAGCGGGCGAACCCTGAATGGTCTGTCCGGGTTTCTTCACGCTGCCTGCGATACCTGCCTGTGCACCTGAGAGTGTGCGGTCGGCAATAGTAGCATGGCCGGCAATACCTACCTGTCCGCCAAACATACACCACTCGCCAATCTTCGTGCTACCCGCCACGCCTACTTGTGCAGACATTACAGTGTGGCTGCCTACTTCTACGTTATGGGCAATCTGTACCATATTGTCGAGCTTCACACCGCGACGCACGTAGGTGCTACCCATCGTAGAGCGGTCAACACAGGCGTTGGCGCCGATTTCTACGTCGTCTTCGATGGTCACGATACCAATTTGGGGAATCTTCTCATATCCGTTGGGCGAGGGGGCAAAACCAAAACCGTCGGCACCAATTACGCAACCGGAATGAAGGATGACGCGGTTGCCCACGATACAGTCGTGATACACGCTCACATTGGGATAAAGAATGCAGTTCTCACCCACCTTCGCACGCTCTTCTACTACGGCGTGGGGGTAAAGTTGAGTGCCCGCACCTACCTCTGCATTGTCGCCCACGTAAGCAAAGGGACCAACGTAGCAATCTTCTGCCACCTTAGCCGATTCAGCCACGAACGCCAAGGGGTGAATGCCCGAGCGCTTGCCCTTAAACTGCTCATAGAGGGTGAGCAACTTGGCAATAGCTTCGTAAGCATTGGGCACACGTACGAGAGTGGCAGTATATTCTTTCTCTGGAGTGAAGTCGTTATTAACAAGCACAACGCTCGACTTCGTTTCATAGAGATAATGTGCATATTTGGGATTGGCGAGGAAAGAGATTGCGCCCTCCACACCTTCTTCAATCTTGGCAAATGACTTTACAGCTGCATCGGGATTACCATCTACGGTGCCTTGCAAATAGGTTGCAATTTGTTGTGCTGAAAATTCCATAATTTCTTTTGAAGTATTGATTTTAATGAGTTTCAGATGAGGATGCACGTCGCAATTTTAGTCGCTTGGAAGGGGGCAAAAGCCCCTTTTGTACCTTACTGTAAATCAACCCCTTACGAAGGTCAAAATTATTAGTAAGATAATTTAAAATAGGTTACTAATAATTTTTTTTACATTACTAATAATTTTCACTACAATAGGTTCTTTTTTTAAAAGGTCCTATATGGCGCGACGCACACGTCTGCTTTTCCTCGCAAATATCGCAAATTTTGGTGAAACTACCACGCGTGGCATCGTTTTTTTTAAACTATTATAACAAAATCACCCTCCCCCCCACCAAAAGTTGAGGTTGAGAGCGCAAAAAAGCGGAGACAACGTTGCCGTTGTCCCCGCTCATTTATCATGGCGATTTAGTAAATCGGATTGGGAAGATACCAGTTGCTCTGGTTCTTGAGAAGTTCGTAAAGGTAAGTGTTTTGAGTACCTGTGGGTGCTACAACATTACCATTTTCGTCAACAGTCTCAACATAAGGAGCCTGATTCACCGAACGATTAGAAATCATCCATGCGAACCATTCGTTACCGTCGATGTTACCTGCATTGTTCTTATGGCGAGCCATACGCATGAGGTCGAAATAACGGAAGCCTTCGAACGCTGTTTCGAGTGCCATTTCATCAGCGATGAGTGTTTCAACAGCTTCGATTTCCCATTCGTCGGCGGGAAGAGGATTCTTAACAGCAGTAGAGTCTGTAGTGAATCTTACAGCAACTGTGTCAGCATAAACAACGCCTGTTGTGTTACGCGCAGCCTTCTTAGCAGCAAGAGGTTGGAGGTAACCGCTACGCTTCCACTCAGCAGCAATACGCTGGTTCACAACGTTCGCGTAAGTATAAAGAGTGTCGTAATCGTCAGACTGACCGCAACCAAGCGCATGGATACCTGCTGAATTTGCCCACTGTGAATCAGAGAAATCAAGGAAGGGTTTAGACTTCGCACGAAGGAGTTCGTCGGGAGAAATACCGAGGTTGTGAGTACCCTGGTGCATAGTGTCTGGAGCAAGGATTGCGTGGTAGAACTGGAAGAGAGTATCGTTGCTCACAGAGTCTTCCTTAGCAAGGGGAACCAACTTAACTGAGTCAACCAAAGCGGGGAAGCGGTCGTAGTTCAAACCGTCGCGAAGGATAGCAAACGCGTGACCGGGGAAACCAGCACGGTTGATAGCTTCAGCAAAACGGAGGTAAACCTGGCGCTTGCGATACACGTTGATAGCATAATTAAACGTATACCCCAAATTAGCGAGACCATCACTGTTAACAGAATTAGCATTACCAAACTTATGGATGAAACGGGGCTTGCCGTCATCTTCGGTCTGATACATAGGAGCCGTAGCATTCAAGCGACCATCGCCAACATTGTAATAGTCTACTTCAACCTTAGCTGTTTCGTCTAAAATAGATTCAATGTTTTTGAGCACGTAAGTCTGAGCCTTGTTGAGGGCTATGTAACGCTGTGAGGGACCTACCTGGCGCATCTTAGCGTTGGGCTTGATGCTAATTTCACCGTTAGTAGCAACTTCGTCACCAGAACCTGAAGTTTGGTTATACGAACTTGTTTCAAAACCGTAAATATTAGCTACACGTGTCAAGACGTTACCGAAGCTCTTATTGGCAGCCGAGGGCACGAGAGTAACTGTTTCCCACAATGTAGATCCGTAATTAAGAAGCCAACCATACCACAGTCCGTACCCTGAGAACTCAAAGTGCTTTTCTTCATTTATCTTCAAAGCAATTCCACTAACTCCATCCGCAGACCTCACTGCACCGGGTGCATTTTCTTCCAACCAAGTGTAATAGTACATTGCAGCCTTTTCATAGTCTGCAAGACCGTTACCACGGAGCAAGTAGAGGTCACCCAACACGAGGTCTGAGGGGAAGAGCATCAACTTGTGTGAAATATTCACACCGCCCTTACCTGTGTTAAACTGTCCGTAATCGGGGAAACCGTAAGTCTTTTCAAACTGTGCAGCGAGGAGCAATGAGGGTTCAAGCAATTCGATGAGGTTATCAGGAGTTGCCCAACCTTCAGCGGGATTTGTTTCCCAGCCTGTATTTGCATTGTCTACGGGAACAGTAATAAAAGGAACGCGGCCGTAGTTTTGAACCAACTGCATATAGGTCCATGCACGTACCATGTGAACCTGTGCAATTTCCTTACGCATATACAAGATGTCGTTCTTGATAGCGTTAGAGTCGGCTTTAGCAAGATAGAAGTTACACTGGTTGATGACCTTGTAATAAGCAGCACGATTTAACAATGCCGACTCGCCGTCCTTAAGAGAAGCGTCGAAGCGTGCGATACGCGCAATAGAGTCGGAACTATACATCGTAGTGTCTGCAAGGTCAGCACGAACTTCATTCAAAATGACGTTCTGCTCAATCATATCTTGCACATTACGCATGATACCGAGATAGAAGTTTACCGTGTCTTTACCGTTAAAGCCATCGGTATAACGTTCCATATCAGGAGTCAGCATGTCTTCGCATGAGGTGGTGAACACACCAAAGCCGGCAAGGAAGACAAAGAGGCTTACTATTGATTTTTTCATTGTAGTAGTTGTTTTTAGGTTCTGTGAGTGGGTGGAGGGAAATGGAGCAAGTTCACTCCCCTTTCACCCGTCACTTATACCATGTACGTACGATTACAAGTTAACTGTTATACCGAGGTTAAAGTTACGACCAGCAGTGAGGTAACCAGCGTCGATACCCTGATAGAGCACGCTATTACCTGCAGTAACTTCGGGGTCGTTACCTGTGTATTCAGAGAGTGTAAACACATTGTTTGCTTCACCCCAAACAGTGATTCCCTGCAACCAGCTGAGGTTGTTTACAGGAAGCTTGTAAGTAAGGCGAACCTTCTTCAACTTGAGGTATGAACCATCTTCAATCCAACGGTCAGAGAAACGTTCGTTGTTCACCCAAAGTTCGTTGTCAGCAGACATTGCACGGGGAACGTCAGTAACCTGACCCTGGTAGCGCCAACGGTTGCAAACAGCTGTAGTCTGGTTCCAAATATTGTTACCACTTTCAAGCTGTGAACGCTGATAGTTGAATACATCGTTACCTACAGAATACTTAAAGTTGAGGTCAAGAGAGAAGCGCTTGTAGCTGAAGTTCGTGTAGAAGCTACCGAAGAAGTCGGGGTTGGGGTCACCAATCACAACCTGGTCAGCTTCGCTAATCCAACCGTCACCATTCTGGTCTACGAAGTGAACGTCACCAGCACGGAAGTCACGTGAAGGTTTCTGTGAAAGACCTGTGGGATATTTCAAACCAGCGGCCTGAGCTTCTGCGTCTGTTGCAAACACGCCCTTAGTCTGATAACCATAGAATACACCAGCAGCATGACCTACAGCAGTAAGCACATTGTTATTGCCATAAACGCTTGAAGTGTAACCATTGATTACAGTGGGTTCACCAGTCTTGTTGCCATTTGCATCAAGTGCATAGAGTTCAATCTTGTTAGAAGCGGGAAGCTCTTCAATCTTGTTTTCATACTTGCCGAAAGAGAGACCAGCCTGCCAACCGAAGTTCTTTGTCTTAACAAGAACTGCACTTGCATTCAAGTTCACACCCTTATTGCTCAACTCACCATCATTACCCCACATCATTGACATACCAGTAATGTCGCTGACGGCCTTACGAGTTAAGAGGTTTGAAGTTGTTGAGAGATAAAGTTCTGCACCAAGTGAAAGGCGATTGTTCAAAAGATTTACCTGTGCGCCTACATTGAAGCGACGGTTTGTTTCCCACTGGATAGTGGGGTTTTGAATGTTTGCCAACACAAGTGAAGTAGCCTTATCCATGAACTTGATGTTCTGGAAATAAGTACGACTTGCGTAGTAGTCCACGTTGTCGTTACCACTTTCTTCGTAACCTACGTTCAACTTGAAGTAGTCAACTGCGGGAACTTTGAACCAAGGTTCTGAAGATACCACCCAAGCAGCCTGTACGCTGGGGAAGAGTCCCCAGTTCACACCAGCCAACTTAACACCTTCAACTGTTTCACGACCGAAACGGCTTGAAGATTCCATTGTTGTACCGAGGCGGAGGAAGTACTTATTCTTCAAATTATAGTTCAAGTCTGCATAGTACGCAAGGTTAATCCAACTGTCGTTAGTACCTCCATAGTCCTTATACTGCAAGTTATAAGCCATGTTAGGCATCTTATCGTTGTTGTTATTATAACCTGTGATGTAGCTGTCACTATAAGAATAAGATGACATACGGAAACCACCGAGGAAATCAAATGCGTGTGCACCATACTGGCGCTTCCATTGCAAACGGAAATCGTTGAAGAGTGTTGTTTCCTTAGCAAACTGAGTTTGGATTACACTTGTCACACCACCGAGACCTTCAACTTCCTTCGTAGGAGTACCTGTGTTAGGAAGGTAATACTTTTCGTTGCTACGATTCAAGATGTAACTGAAGCGGTCGCTTACTGTCCAGTGCTTGTTAATGCGGTACTTGGGAGCAACATTGATACTGAACTGAGTCTGTTCGTGATAGTTCTTGTTATCGCCGTCACCGTTCTGCAAAATCCAATAGGGGTTTGCCAAACCTTCGAAACCATACTCTGAGGCAAACGCCAAGGGATTGTTTGCTTCATTGTAGTTCTTACCCGCATACACATTTGAAGCGTGACCAAGAACGAGTTTGTTAAGGTCGTTGTCAAACTTCACAAAGTATTCGTAAGGACTAACGAAAGGATTCTGAATCAAACCAAGCACATTGGGAGAACTGATATTGCGTGAAGAATAATCTTCTGCCCAACCGTTGTCACGGAGATTGTAAGCATTCTTTGTGTACGCAATGTCGAACGCCGTAGTAAAGTTACGGAACATTTCGATGTCAGTGTTGAAGCGGATGTTCAAGCGGTTGAAGTCATTCTTCTTCGCTGTAGCATCACTCTGAGTATAACCCAAAGAGAGGTTGTACATAGCAACATCGTCACCACCTTCTACGCTTACCTTATAGTTTTGAGTATAACTGTCTTCGTAGAGGTCCTTCTGCCAATCTGTATTGTTGTGATACATATCGTAGAAGAGGTAACTGGGGTCTTCATTCATGAAGCCGTTAGTAGCAGTAGAAAGCTTCTTTGCATTCTCAGTAGTACCGAGGAACTCAGTAACGTAACTGCGATACTGACCTGCGTTCATCATCTTCAACTGGTCAGGAGTCTGCTCGAAACCACCATAAGCACGTACCTTAATGCGAGTAGCCATGCTCTTACCACGACGCGTGTCGATTTCGATAACACCATTACCACCCTTAGCACCATAAAGCGCTGTTCCGTTTGTCAAAACGCGAACGTCTGCAATGTCTTCGGGGTCGATTACACTAAACACGTTGTTGTAGAAGCCATCGTGAAGTGTAGCACGGTCATACTGCATATCCCAAATAACGCCGTCCACTACAATAAGGGGTTGAGCATTTGTATTGAGAGAGTTCAAACCATTGATGAACATCGCAGCACCCTGTGCAGGAAGTCCGCCACGAGAAATGGAACGTACTGCACCACTAAGGTAATCCTCAATATCGTCTTCTACAGTCAAGGCACTTGTTTCGTTGAGTGTGTACTCGTGCTTGAGGTTAAGGTTGGTACCATCTGTGTAGAGGTTCTTAACCAAACCGCTATAGAGATAAGCATTCTGACCAGCCTCACCCTTAATAGCAACCTGAGTAGCATTGTATTCATCAACACTTACATAAAGTGTAGAAACAAATTTGGGCACCTTAATGGTATAATTACCCGCTTCGTCTGTCATAGCGGTGTATGAACGATTGTTCAAGGCTTGAACGCGTACACCAGCCATGGGTTCTTTCGTAGCAGCGTCATAGACGGTACCAGAAATCTCCTTCATTTCATACTTTGGAGTTTCTACTTTAGCCTTTGCTTTAGGCGTTGCAGGAACCTCCTGAGCTGAAAGTACGCAAGTTCCTGATAACATCAAGAGTCCAGCGGATGCGCGGAGAACACCTTGCATGAAATTGATATTTGTCTGTTTCATATTTTCAGCTTTTATTCGTTGGTACTGTCTTGTCTGTAGGGTTCAATAACAATCCTATAGATGTTAATAGCCAAACACTTGGGAGAAGAAGCACTACCCGTCTGACGGCTTGTCATTGAGAACTTCATACGAGGGAATGAGCTCATGCCACTGGGAAGACCTGCGTAAGAATGTTCAAGATCAAGCTTTTCAAAAAGAACAATTTTTTCTACGCGGTCACTGGGAGCCGTAATACCCTTTGATTCTGCAATCTTTGTACCAGCCTTAGTAGCATCGTCAAGCACTGTTACGTCGAATGTCAAGTTTTCAACATAGGGTACGCCCTTATTGTTTACCAAACCTTCTTCGTAGAGTGTATGGTATGCTGTTGGCACAAGCACTGCACTCACTTTGTAAGAACCACTCATCAAAGCGGGAAGATCAATAGTGAAATCCATTGACTTACCTGTTGCCTGAACTTCTACACGAGTAAAGTTCTTTACTTCAAAACGGTCTGCGATACTATCGTTACGGAAATTTCCTAAAGAAACGTATTCGTAGTATGCATTCGTTTGAGAAAGAATATTGGGGATGAGTTCACGACGGACAATGTGAGAATATGCAGCGTCCATGTTATACGCATCAACCGCAAAAATGTAACCGTTAGAAGCCTTGATGGGAGTAACTTCTGCTTCATTCGCACCCAAGAAGAGAGGATTCTTGCCACCCTTATTCTTGTTGTAGATGGTTGTGAAATTTGTTGTATTAACAGAGTCGTTATACAAACAGTAATCAATGATTGACGCAGAGTCGGTAGGAGAAACACTTTCACCCATTGTTGAGGGAGTGAAGTACATGGTAGAGAAGAGCAATCTCTGAGCATTCAACGTAGCGAGAGAGTCAATCTGTTCAGCCGTAAACTTAAGCGCTTCATTACCTGAGAAACCCCAATCGCCCTGAATGTTTGACCAGTTGTAACTGTAAGAACTCTTGTAGTTAAAGAGTTTCTTTACTTCATTCAATGCTGCTTCATAAGCGACGTCAGTAGGACTGACTGCTACGTAAAGAGAGTCTTCATTTTTAATCTTAGCATTAGCATAAGTATCCAAGAGTGAGTTGTAGTTTGAATAAACAGAATCCACATACTCCATCTTACCCTCATTATTCATCGCACCTTCGGTTGAGTCATAGGGGTCGAACGATGTAATATCAAATTCAGGGTCACTTAGAACTGCGTATACCTGAGAGAACTCGGGCTTAGCAGCCAAATAGTCAAAGATATTGTAAGCATACTTAGACGCTGAACTCAACAAGTGAAGTGTACCATTTGAAGAAGGCATAGCAGAACTTCCTTCTACAAAACTGATACCATCGAAAGTGCGTGCTGCAGCATCATACACAACGTACTTTGCGTTCAACATACGCACTTCCTTATCGTCACCCTGTGACTCATGATTGAAGCGAGCAATGTGCTGACCTAAGAACTGTGAAGCAAAGATGTATTCAGCCTTTGTTGCAGCCTTACGGTCTGTAGCATAAAGTTCCTTGATTGCTTGCAACTCTGCCAACTTTGCTTCGAGATCAAAACTACCATTTACAGGTGCCCAAACCGTAAGCGATTGGGGAGCGTTAAGGTAGTCTGCATAGGTCATCTTAGCAACGTCGGTAGGATAGTCCATGTCGCTCTTGAGATAAGAAGTCTGACTCAGGACAGCTGCAAAATCTGAAAGAGATTCATTTGCCTGAATATTCTCCCACAAAGTTTTGCCTTCTGTTTCGCCGGTCACTACGATGTCGTAATGATCATCTGAACACGCTACCATACCCATTACGGCAATAGCGCTAAGCAGACCTCCTTTGAACCAGTTTTTATATGAATTATTCATATTGTTGTTCGTGTTAAATTCAAAAAGTTTGAGTAAAGAGCGGAGCAACATCCCTCACGGGATGGAAGGATGTGCTCCTTCTTCTTAACTATTTTTTACCAGATGTCTTCCACTTCAGCACCGTTGTAAACTTCCTTCGGAACGATTTCGATAAAGTCAACATACAACTGGGCGTCGAGTTTCTTGAGCGCTGATTTGTAACGCAAGTAATAAGTAGTTTCGGGATCCATACGCTGGCGTGTTACAATACGACGGAGACCGGGAGTTGCGGGACTGGCATCACGGATAGTGTTAAGTCCCTTACTACCTGATTCTGTAATGATATTGGGCGCCTTCATGTAACCCTGGTTACGCAAGTTCTTGTCGTTTTCAATGTTTGTCTGAATATCATCGGGATCATCAGTCACCCAAGGAATTGCAGGATTGTTTTGACAAGACTGACGCATGTCGTAAGGAAGACCTGCGGGTTGCAAACGGTCGGGGTCTGTACCGAAATACATCTGAGCCATACCACGGAGAGTGTTATGTGATGCATAGATACGTACTTCATATTCGTTTGCTACGGGCACGGGAGGCAACTTAATAGTAAAGTCATAAAGACCTGTTACCATAAATTCATCACCCTGGAAGTCCTTCCAAGAACCACCTACCTTAGAGTAAGCAACGTGGAGGTAAGAAACCTTAGTGTCTGTCGTAGCACGAACCAAGTTGTCGAAGTAAGTGCGCTGCTCGTTCACGCGGGGGAAGTTCATATAGTCACCACCACGGAAGTTATTTGCAGTCAATTCATGTAGCACCGTAGTAAAGTCAATACGGAGACGTTCCTTACCCATGTCAGCACGCTGCTTATCACCAAACACGAGGATGTCGCTAATGGGATAAACATAACCGTTACTTGGAGAGAGCGCCAAAGCTTCGTAAACTTCGATACCTTCGTCAAGTACTGCTTCTACATCATAGTTGTCTTTGAAACCATTTTGATAGGTACAGAAACGGTTGATGTAAACGGGGTGTTCCAATCCGGGTTCGCCAGCGTCACCCTTCTGAAGCACCTTCAAGAGGTGGCGCGTAGCACCGATAGTTGTGTAATAATCCCAAACGTCAATGGGCATACTGCTCATCTGAGGATTCTTTGCGTCAGCACCGAAGTCGTAGCGGAACTCGTTGCAGTGCATAACGAATTTACCAGGAGCCAACTTACCGTGGATGAAGTGATACTGAACGAACTTGTAGAGTGCATTATTGGGATTAGTGAGGTCGTCACCAGCAGCACCGTAAGCAGTTACAATTTCAGGAATCTGCTTCACAGCAGCAAGCACTTCGTCCCAGTTGGTAATATTACCTTCTTCATCAAGGTTGAGTGCGGGAACGCCCTTGCTGTGGAAGATGGAGTCGGTTTCTACAAAACCTGTAAACGCAAGGTAGCGCTTCAAGGGAATGTTTGCATCACCTACACCGGGAATGTTGATTTTTTCTTCGCGAGTAATTTCTTCGTAAGCAGCATCGCGCTCGTCTGTGAGGAGAGATTCGATACCCGTTTCCTGAAGCAGACGCCCCATGATCTTCATGTTAGCAGCGTTCTGAATAACTTCAGCTACGCGGTCAGATGTGGGAGCGATAACTTCACTCACAATATGGAGCATACCGTTAGAGGCTTCGCGGTCAGAAACCATTACGCAAGAGGCCTTGTCAATCTTATGATAGACGGGATAGTAAGTAAACACGGTATCACCGTCTTCAATTAGGGGCAACTCTGTGAGTTCGTCATACTTCACACGCTTCACAGTGTCATCGACTTCCTCACAAGTCAAGAGGCGGTCGAAAAGATTTGAAAGGTTGAACGCGGCACGCGTGGGAAATTCTGTAGACTCATAAGCCTCCTGATCGCCATTGTCGATAACACAACTGTAAGCAACCAACTGTGCTTGAGCGTCAGTGAGTTCGTTAATGTCGTTAAGCTTAAGTTTCTTAAGGTAATTTTCAATAGCGACATTGTCGGGAACGAAAGCCGTGTAATTACCACGAGCTGAAAGCACACTGTAGATAGAAGAACCATCGGCCTTACCAAGACGTACGCGCTTAAAGAGGTCACGAGCAAGCGAGAGATTCTTGTCTTCATCAAGAATGTCTGCCAAAGTCTGTTCCTTCTTAATCGCAAAGTTTGAGGAGTCGATTTCTTCTTCACAACTACTTACTGCAAAAGTTGCTGAAGCAAAAAATGCCATGAGCGCAACCTTTACAATGTTCTTGTTAAAGAATGAATATGTTTTCATAATCTGAATCTTCAAGTATTGTTAGAGAAAGGTTATGCAGTTGGTAAAATCAACAGGATTTTAATGCGAAAATCTGAGACATTTTTTATAGGGTTACTAATTACAAATTTTATCTTACTAATAATTTTTTTTAGGTTACTAATAATTTAAAATATGTTACTAATAATTTTACCCCTAAGAGACAACCACATAACTTTCTCTGTTTCAGTTTACTTAGTGTAGCGTTCCCAAACAGGATTCTGTACCAAAGCACCACCGTTTTCAACACCCGCAATCTTCATTTCTTCTGAATAAACGGGGTTGTACATTGAGTAGAGCTGCTTCAAGCGGTTCTTCACAATTGTTGTAGCAGCCATGTGTGAAGTAAGTACGTTTGCTGTTGAGTTGTCATACTCTGCCTGACGCACGAGGTCGTACCAACGCTTACCTTCACCAACAAATTCACGCTGACGTTCGTTGTAAACAAGAGTGAGGAGCGCAGAACCAGACTTACCCAAGGGGTAGTTTGCTGTGAGACGCTGACTCATATTATCTACAGTTTCGCCATCATCGGGATTCTTTGTAGTGGGGTTGCTACGCTTGAAGAGCGCATTTACAAGATCGTAACCCTGCATCACGAGGAGCTGATTTGCGTCAGTAACGTCAGCACGGTTGGTAGCACCATCAGAGTTTGCATCTGAATTGGCAATAGTCACACCAGAGTGGAGACGTGCGATCGCTTCTGCCTTAATCAACATGATGTCAGACGCACGGTAAACGGGCCAGTTAGCGCCCAATGAACCTGAACGGAAGTTATAAACAGCTCCTTCAGACATATCTTCGCGCTCCCTATATATAATATCGTTCACAACATTCTTGATGATGGGATAAGCACCTGTATTGTTGTTGGGTTCATACTTGACTGTAGAGAGCAAGCGGTTGTCAGACTTACCAAAGCCCTTTTCGGGGTCGTAAGAAGAAACACTTGAAATCAAGATATTACCTGCTACAAGATCCTTTACAGAAGATTTGCTGATGTCATAAAAGTATGTTCCATAAACTGGAGTTGAGTTTACAGCTCCGTCAAACTGGAGTTCGAATATTGATTCATACGGAGAATTTTCCAGTACGAAAAGGTCTAAATACACCACATCGGTCATGCTGAAGTTTTCAGGAACAGTGAGCCAATCAATAGTGAGATGATCCTTAATAGGATCTGAGAGTGAGGGATTTTCAGCAATGTCCTCATCATACTCCTTCTGAATATCGGTCAACACATAGTCAGCGTGCTCAATAGCCTTGTTCAAGCAGTTGGTAATTTCAGCACTTGCATTAGCTACACTATCACCCTTCGCATTTGAAGAACGAAGCAAGCAACTACGCCACAAATACATGTCAGCCATGAGGGCGTGAATGCTACGCTTACCAAAGCGTCCCTTATTGTTACTTACAGAACCATAGTTCTCAGCAGCCTTATCAACTGTTGCTTCCAACTCAACGAGAAGTGTATCGAGAATCACGACACCCTTTGTTTGGGGAGTGTTTGCACGCTTTGCTTCAGCATCTGTAGAAATTGATTCTGTCACAAAAGGCACATCACGATATGCACGTACCAAGTGGAAGTAGTAAAGCGAGCGGAGCGCAAGCATTTCTGCCTTCAGAGGATTCCAGTCTGACTGAGAGAAACTCGGGTCACGACCATCCTCAACCATCTTTTCGCCGTATTCCAACACCTTATTACAATAGTTGATACCTGTGTAATAGGACGACCAGTCAAACATACCATAAGTAGGTTGTAACACACCTTCCTTCAAATACATGATACTGGTGTTACTCAAATTGTTGAGTTTAAGATTATCTGAGCGAACTTCACCCCAAAGGAGCATGCGGTCCATTACATCTCCAGAAATCATCTTGGCATACGCTGCTGCACGCACGTTGTCCAAGTCATTCTTGTCGTTCCAGAAGTCTTCTTCTGTAATCTGTGAGGTTGGCAAGACTGTGAGATAGTCATCACAAGACGTCATCCCCGCTGTCAACATCAAACCACCGGCAAGAAAAAGTTTAGAGAAAATATTTGAAATTTTCATTGTAGTATAGGTTTATAGTGAAAGTCTTCGGTTGCCCCCTCCCCTATAGGAGGGGACACACCGTTAAACTTTTAACTCCTTAGAAACCAAAGTTCAAGCTGAATGTGAATGAGCGTGAACGGGGAGTCTGAGAATTGTCAACACAAGGATTCCAACCATTTGCAGAGTGTTCGGGGTCTGTACCTGAATACTTTGTCCAGAAGATAAGGTTGTTACCTGAAGCAGCAATATTCAACTGGCTCAAGCCGAACTTCTTCAACTTTGCAGGATCTACACTGTAAGAAATCTGCATATACTGGAAGCGGAGGAAGTCACCAGGTTCTACGTAGCGGTCGCTTACCAAAGCATTGTAAGAAACACCTGCTTCAGCACTCATTGCACGAGGAATACTGGTCACGTCGCCATTCTTACGCCAACGGTGAGCTACAGAAGCACACTGGTTCTTGTTTGTACGCATGTCTTCAGCATAGAGGCGAGCCATGTTCAAAATCTTGTTACCAATACGGAAGTTGAAGTTTGTCTTCAAGCGCCAACGACCGTAAGTAAAGTCAACACCGAAACCACCATTGATGTCGGGGTTAGAACCACCGAGGTAAACGATATCGAGTTCGTCGATGTTACCGTCATGGTTAATATCTTCGTAAATAACGTCACCACCTTGGAACTGATAATTCTTACCACCATAGTTGAAGTAAATGGGGAGAGGATTACCGCGCTTGTCGTAAATCACGTTACCTTCAGCGTCGCGAGCGATAGGAGCTGTCTTACCAGTAGCTGCTGCGGTATTGCGATTGCCCTTAGCATCGTAGTATTCGTTCTTAGCGGGATCAAGGAAGTAACCGTTGTGGTCGTAGTCATAAGCGTAAACACCCTTATAACGGAAACCGTAGATACCACCAAGAGCGTGACCAATCTGTACGCGCTTCACGTAAGTGTGGTTATCATAGTTGTAATCTGCATTTGCTGCAGCCAACACGTTAGCATCCATTTCTGTGATGGTGTTGACGTTCTGTGCAAAGTTTACACGGAAGTTCATGTGGAACTTACCAACCTTGAAGACATCCTTGGTGTTGATATACAATTCCCAACCTTCATTTTCCATAGAACCTACGTTAGCAGCACTCAAGTTGCTGAAACCTGTAGATGAAGGAACACGAACACCGTAGTTCAAGAGGTCTGTAGTCTTCTTCTTGTAAGCGTTGAAGTCCAACTTGAAGAGACCGTCGAAGAGGTGCAAGTCAGCACCGATGTTCCAAGACTCTGTCTTTTCCCAACGAATTTCTGTCAAACGGAGGTTTTCAGGACGGATACCCTGTACGCCGTTATAAGAACCTGAAGCACCATAGTTGTTGTAAATCAAACCTTCGCCAAAACTACAGTTACCTACAATACCCCAACCCGGACGGAATGAAAGCATGCTGACAACACCACGGAGGGGTTCGAAGAAGCGTTCGTCAGAGATGTTCCAACGTGCAGAAATACCAGGGAAGAAACCCCACTTGTTACCAGAACCAAACTTTGTAGAACCGTCGGCACGAAGTGTAGCACTCAATGAATACTTAGATCCATAAGAGTAGTGCATACTTGCAATACCTGACATTGTGTGTCCCTTCCAAGTGCCAGAAGAAGAACCTGTGAGATAACCAGGAACTGTGGGGTCAGTAATACCACCACTGATACCAGAAGAAGAAAGATTCTGATTGCTACCTTCGTTAGAACCCATTTCACCACGAATCATCATCTGGAAAGAGTGATTGTCGTTGTAGAAGAAGGGTTTGAATACCAACGAGTGACGAGTAGTGAAACTAAAGTTTTTAGAATCACTGTTAGATGTTATGTCAATACCGTCGCTCCACTTTTGAGAGGTCAAAGTGTGAGGATAGTAAGAGTTGTCCGTCTGCGTATTGGCGTTCATCCAAACTTCACCAGTATAGTCCAACTGAGTAGACTCATCATCCTTACCCAAGAACTTATATTCAATAGCGAACTGAGGAGTGATGGTGTAAGTAGAAGTTGTAGCCCAAGCTTCATGTGCTGTAGCAACAGGGTTTCCGTTACCTACCATGTCACGAAGGTAGTAAGAAGTAAGGTTTGAACCGTTATCTACCAAACCAGCTCCTGCTGCTGCGGGAGGCATGATGTAGTAATCACCTGTCTGATAATAAGATTGTGTAATCTTATCATATTCGTTACGGTAAACCGCCATATTAGGCATTGCATTGTATGCTGCGCCCAAGATACCATTGTAGTTCTTCTGGTTGTTAGTATAAGCCAACGCAAAGTTAGAAGAGAACTTAATGCGGTCTGATACCCAGTAGTCCAAAGCAAGACGCGTTGTGAAACGGTCGAGCTGCTGCTTGATGATAGAACCTGTTTCGTGGTCGTAAGACGCTGACACACGGAATGTTGCCTTTTCACCACCACCGGCAATGTTTACGCCATAGTTGTGAGTCTGACCAAACTGTGTTACTTCGTCGATCCAGTCAGTATTCTTGTTATAGTTTGCATAGTATGCGGGGTGACTCTGGAGGTAAGAGATTTCCACAATACCAGAAGCTACGTCACTCTGCTTAGGATTAAAGTAAGCTTCCTTCAACATCATTGTGTAACCGTCACCGTCAAGCATCTTCATGCCTTCGGGCTGCCAGTTACCAGAGAAGCGGTAGCTGAAGTTTACCTTAGTCTTACCACGAGAACCACGGCGTGTCTTAATTTCGATTACACCGTTTGAACCGCGTGAACCCCAAATAGCTGTTGCAGAAGCGTCCTTCAATACGTTAATGCTCTGAATATCTTCGGGGTTAACCTGGAGAAGAGTAGCAAACTTTTCTTCGTCCATGTTGTTCGCGTCAAAGTCATCACGGTTGTAGTCTTCAAGAGGATAACCGTCAACTACGATAAGAGGTTCAGAAGAACCGTTGATAGAAGTCACACCACGGAGGCGCATTGAAGTACCAGCACCAAGGTTACCAGAGTTAGCAACAATGTCAAGACCGGCAATCTGACCCTGAAGGGCTTCACCTGCAGTTTCAAAAGAGAGACCTGCCATTTCGTCCATGTTCAACGACTGCTGAGCCACAGAGATTTCGCGTTCAGGAATTGCCAAACCATTGGTCTTAATCTTACGCTTACCTACGATCTGAGCTTCACCAGTCATTGAGTTATCTTTCAACTCAACGTTGAACTTAGTAGTTTCGCCAATGGGCAACTTGCGAGTAGCATAACCGATATAAGAAACCTGCAAGGTATTTGCTGTATTCTTAATCGCCAAACTAAAGTTACCACTTGCGTCAGTTTGAGTTGCAGAAACCACACGGTTTGTTTTGTCCAACTCAACTACATTCGCCATAATCACGGGTCCGTCGAGTTCGCTCCATACATGACCCGAAATTCTCTTTTGTGCCATGACAGCCGTAAAGGCAAAGCACAAAGCGAGTGTTAAGAGATACTTTATGTAATTCATATTAATAACTTATTATCTGAGTCTGTATTTTGCAA
>JAGBYW010000129.1 GCA_017628555.1 Bacteroidaceae bacterium
CGAAGCAGGAGTGGTTTAAGACGCGTGCAGAGATGAATCAAGTCTTTGCTGACATTCCCGAGGCGCTTGAAAATACTTGCGAACTTGCCGAAAAAACAGAAAATTACTCCATTGACCATGGTCCGATTATGCCCAACTTTGAAATACCCGAAGAATTTGGGACAGAGGAAGGTTATCGCCAAAAGTATTCTACAGAAGACCTCTACAAGGAATTTACAGAAGATGAGAATGGCAATGTAGTACTTACTCGTGAAGAGGGTGAAAGCAAGATAAAAAAATTAGGAGGTTATGACAAACTTTATCGCATAAAGTTAGAAGCCGACTACCTTGCAAAATTGGCTTATGAAGGAGCTAAATGGAGGTATGGAGATCCCTTGGATGATGAAACGGCAGCTCGAATAAAATTTGAGTTGCACATCATGAAAACCATGGGTTTCCCTGGTTACTTCCTTATAGTACAAGACTACATTAAGGTAGCACGAAAGGAGTTAGGCGTAAGTGTTGGTCCTGGACGTGGTTCTGCCGCCGGTAGTGCAGTAGCTTATTGTTTGCGTATTACAGACATTGACCCCATTAAGTACGACCTACTTTTTGAGCGTTTCTTAAATCCCGACCGTATCTCACTCCCTGATATTGATGTTGACTTTGACGATGATGGTCGTGGTAAGGTGCTTCAGTGGGTGACTGATAAATATGGTGCAGAAAAAGTGGCACACATTATTACATATTCTACGATGGCCACAAAGTCTGCCATCAAAGATGTCGCGCGTGTGCAAAACTTACCCCTTTCACAGAGCAACTACCTCTGTAAACTGATTCCTGACAAATTACCTGAAGATGCAAATGGCAAGACGCCTAAGATGAATTTGGAAAATGCCATTGCATGTATTCCTGAACTTAAAGAGGCTGAGACTTCCTCCGACCCCCTACTCTATGACACCATCCGTTATGCAAAAATGCTTGAGGGAAATGTCAGAAATACGGGTGTACATGCGTGTGGGGTAATTATCTGTAGGGATGCTATCTCTGATTGGGTACCAGTTTCTACCGCTGAAGACAAAGAAACAAAGGAAAAACTTCTTTGCACTCAGTATGAAGGAAAAGTTATTGAAGAAACGGGACTTATCAAAATGGACTTCCTGGGATTAAAGACACTATCAATCCTTAAGGAGGCTGTAGCAAATATTGAAGATAGTTTGGGTATTGTGCTTGATGTAGACCAAATCCCTATTGATGACCCTGGAACATTCCAACTCTATTGCGACGGTAATACCATTTGCACATTCCAGTTTGAATCACCAGGTATGCAAAAATACCTTCGTGAATTAGAACCCACCGTGTTCGAAGACCTCATTGCCATGAATGCCCTTTATCGTCCAGGGCCTATGCAATACATCCCCGAGTTTATTGATCGCAAGAAGGGGCGAAGTCCTATCACTTACGACCTTCCCTGCATGGAGAAATACTTGAAAGATACTTATGGGATTACCGTCTATCAAGAGCAGGTGATGTTGCTTTCCAGAGAAATTGCCGATTTCACGCGTGGGGAGAGTGATAACCTTCGTAAGGCGATGGGGAAAAAGTTGATTGATAAACTTAACCACATGTACCCTAAGTTCCTTAAAGGCGGTGAATCACATGGTTATGACTCTAAGGTGTTGGAGAAAATTTGGGAAGACTGGCGTGCATTTGCATCTTACGCTTTTAATAAGAGTCATGCCACTTGTTATTCTTGGGTTGCTTATCAGACGGCTTACATTAAGGCCAACTATCCGTCACAATACATGGCTGGATATATGAGCAGAAGCTTGGATAATATCACGGAAATCACAAAGGCCATGAGTGAATGTAAGGCGATGGGGATCAATGTTTTTGGACCTGATATTAACGAGTCAAAGCTTAAGTTTAGCGTCAATCTTGTGGGAGATATTCGCTTCGGTCTTGGTGCTATTAAGGGAGTTGGTGAAAGTGCTGTTGCAAACATTTTACAAGAACGTGCGGCAAATGGTAAATTCACTTCCGTTTACAACTTTGTAGAGCGCATCAACTTGAGCACTTGTAATAAGAAATGCCTTGAAAGTATGGTGCTTGCCGGAGCATTTGATAGTTTTGAGTTTAAGCGTGAGCAATACTTTGAAACTGTATCTGATGGCGACACATTTATTGACTTGCTCATAAAGTATGGAACCCGCTATCAAACAGACCAACAAGCTCAGCAAAATTCGCTATTTGGAGGGTTTGAAGAACTCGAAGTCGTAAAACCGCAACCTGCCAAGGTCTATAGAGGATGGAGTGACATTGAACGTCTGAATAAGGAGCGTGAACTTATCGGTATCTACATATCCGCGCACCCATTAGATAGTTATCAAATAGTACTTAACAACCTCTCCTCTGCAACGTTAGAGCAACTCCAAGATAAGGCAGAGTTTGCTGGACAAGATGTCTACTTCGGAGGTATAGTGAATGCGATTGCTAAGGAGGGACAGACCAAGACGGGTAATCCGTACGGAATCGTAGTGCTTGAAGACTATTCCGGCACTTTAGAACTTGCACTTTTTGGAGAAGATTGGGCAAAGTGGAAAGGTTATTTAAGTGTAGGAAACCCTATATTTATTACGGCCAAAATAGAACCTCACCGATTCCGTCCTAACGAGTACGATCTTAAGATTGGTAACATTGAGTTCCTATCTGAAATTAAGGAAAAAAGAATTGAAAAACTGAATATTGAGATAAACTTAGAGTCATTGTCAGAAGACCTTGTCGAAGAGTTAATCGCTCTTGTAGAGTCCTCACCTGGCAATACTGAACTCTATGTCACAATTAGAGATCACGAAAACAAAACCAGTGTGCCCCTTCGCTCAAGTTTACACCACTTGAATGTCTCAAAAAAAATTGTAGATTTCTTATCTAAAAATAGAGCGTTTAGTTATTCTATCAATTAACAGAAAAAATTGTCTATCCCAAAAGTATTGTGTATTTTTGCACTAACTTCATTTTAAACGAAAATAATAATCACTCAAAAACTCGTCGGGTTGTTCCGACAAATGATTTTAAATTATGGAACATATTACAGATCAAAACTATCAAGAATTTGTAGCAAAAGGCCTTCCTTTAGTATTGGATTTTTCAGCAACATGGTGCGGTCCTTGCAAGAAGGTTGCACCCATTATGGATGAAATTTCAGAAGAATATGCGGGTAAAGTAATCGTTGGCAAGTGTGATGTTGATGAATGCGAAGACCTTGCCATGGAATATGGTATTCGTAATGTCCCCACGGTACTCTACATCAAGGACGGTTCTGTAGTTGATAAGCAAGTAGGTGCAGCTACAAAGAGTGTGTTCGTTGAAAAGCTCCAGGCAATTTTATAACCTTACATTCCCCTACTACTATGGCTGGTTTTGAAGACGAACTCCTGGATGACGCACAACATGATGCACAAGCCGTAGCATACATGTATGCTCACCTACCACAAGAGCAACAAGAAAAGTTTACCGAGGATGACCTCTACTATTGCCTCGACCTTATCGAAACATACCTTACAGAGAAGGTTGATTTTTCAGAAGAGGAAGTTGAACTTGACTTGGAAGAAATTACTAAATACATTCTTCAAGTTGCACATAAGGATGCTTATGGTAATCTTGATGAAGAGGGAGTGTACCTTGCGGTAAATGCATATTTTGATTTTGAAGAAGAAGAAGGTAATTTGTAAAAACAGCACACCTACCCTATTTAATAAGAGCAGGAAAGAGAACGCAAAGTTTCTTTCCTGCTCTTTTTTATGAAGCCAAACAAGGAAAACATTTATTGCTTCTATTTAACCTAATGGGAAATAGGATTTGTCATAAGGAAAACCAACGCACAAACCATATTCATACACCTGAAAAATGTAACAATTTTTCACACCGTGATACTCTTGATATTCAACAGGTTAGACCCACCTAAAATTATTAGTAACCTATTTTAAATTATCTTACTAATAATTTTTTTTAGGTTACTAATAATTTTTACTACAATAGGTATAATTTTTTTGAACAGGGATTGGTGGGTGAAATACTATTGTTCATGCGTAAATAAGCAGGACAATTATTGCGGTTTTACTTCTACGGATTCTTGATTTACAAATAACAATTTGGATGTATCATAGCCGCGTTTCTCAATGCGCTCAAGCAAATCTGTTAAGAGGGGTTGAGGCATTACGGGTTCGCGGTAAAGTATCCAAAGGTATTTATCACTACTACTCCCAACTACGGCGTAGGTGTACGCACGTTCATCAAGTTCGAGAATGTAGTAATCAGAATAAAACCACAAGAAAAAACTCACGCGTAAGCGCCCCGGATATAACTCAGGTTTAGGATATTTCCCTTTCCCTACAGACTTATGCCATTTGCCGTCGCGAAAGCCCTCGTTGAGAATGTGTATATCCCCGTCATCATCCAGCGTGTATGTTGCTGATACGTGAGACATTCCGCGTTCAAAGTGATTTTCATAACGGGCAATCTCATACCACTTTCCCATGTAACTAACCACATCTAACCAACGAACCGTAGAGGTGTCTAAAGCGACTTTTTCAACGTGCTCACAGGGATGTTCAACACATGTGCATCCGTATGCTGGTGACACGGCAATAAATAGCATGCTCAGTTTTGTCCAAATCTTTTTCATAGCAATCTGAATAAATTTATAGATTAAGGTTTTGACTCGCAAAAGAGTGTTGTTTTCGTTGGCAAAAGTAAGTGTCACTTTTTACACTCAAATAAAATACAGACTTAAAGTTTCTTAATGTAACACTCTTTAAGATTGAAGGTCTGTATAATCAAAAGGCGCATCATTCTTAGGGGAATGATGCGCTCCTTAAGTATCAAAAATCTCATTATTTAATACGCTTTAATAGGAACATCTGTTCCTACCATTCATTAGTTCACTCCATAGATGCATAAGCGCATCCTTGGGATAATACATCAGCATTCTGGGACCTGCGTAACGCATAACTTGTTGCATTTGCTTGCGCCTATCAGGGCGATAACAATGTATGGGGCAGAGACGACAAGTAGGTTTTGCATCGCCGTATTTACACCGTGAAAGACGCAGGTGGGCATAATCAAGCAACGCCTTACAAGCGCTACAAAGTGTCTGATTTTTCTCATACTTACGGCAATAGAGACGAATCATTCGCTCTACCACTCGCTTCTCTTGCTCTATCGTCACAACTAATTTTTATTTAGAATGATGAGAGCCGCAAGTGTGCCTGGAACCCACCCTAAGCAAGTAAGAATAGTCACAATTATAATAGAACCACACCCGCGATCGAGTACTGCTAATGGGGGAAAAATAATACAGAGTAAAACTTGAAGGCAAGACATATTTAACTATCTTTTTTTAGGTGGGTAATGTTTTTTAGGTTGCCCATGACGCGCCGTCTGAGGAGTGAAGGTTGCGCCAAAGAGTTTGTCTATTAAGTCGGGGCGATTCATACGGCGAAGTTCGGCAATAATCTTTTGGCGCTCTTCGGGTTTGTACCAAAAGAAGAACATGCGTTGCTTTAATTTCTCCGCTTGAGATTTTGCCGAGAATACAGGTTGTAGCGTATAGGGATGCACACCCGCGTGCCACGCCTCGGTGCTTACCGTCATAGGAGTTGGAGTAAAATCCTGTACTTGCTCTAACTGGAAGTCAAGTCGCTTGGTAAGCGCCGCCAATTCCGCCATGTCTTCGGGCGTACAACCAGGGTGAGAACTAATAAAGTAAGGGATAATTTGCTGGCGTAACCCTGCCGACTTATTGATACGGTCAAACACTTGCTTGAAGCGCTCAAATTGCTCAAAGGGAGGTTTACGCATGAGTTGAAGTACACGCGAAGAAGTGTGCTCGGGCGCAACTTTTAGGCGTCCACTCACATGGTGAAGGATGAGTTCACGCGTGTAATCGTCCGTAGTTTTGTCAATCGTAGCATCACCCGTGCGGTGTAACAAAAGGTCGTAGCGTACTCCTGAACCTATCGTTACGCGCTTAACTCCAGACATTTGACGCACCGTGCGGTAAATATCGAGCAAGGGGCGGTGGTCATTACTCATATTCGGACAAATCTGAGGATGTACACATGAGGGACGTCGGCACTTACGGCAAAGTTCTGGGTTCTTGCCACTCATAGCATACATATTTGCCGAAGGTCCTCCAAGATCAGAAAGGTGCCCCTTAAAATCAGGCATTTGTGTAATACGCTCCACCTCCTTTATGATGCTTTCCTTACTACGACTGGAAATGAACTTCCCTTGATGCGCAGAGATAGTACAGAAGGAGCAACCACCAAAGCATCCACGATGTATATTCACCGAGAATTTGATCATGTCAAATGCCGGTATGCGCTTGTCTTTATACTTGGGATGTGGCAAACGCGTGTAAGGGAATCCAAACGAACGGTCAATTTGCTCCGTAGTCATTGGCGGATATGGCGCATTCACCACCATATATTTATCTCCCGTTTGTTGCACAATGCGTTGAGGTGTAAGTCGGTTGCTTTCCTCTTCAATATGCTTGAAGTTTGCCGCTTGCGCCTTCGGATTCTTAACCGCCTCCTCATAGGAATGAAGCACGATGTCGGCATCCGTAATACCTCCGTATATATCCTGCTTTGCAACGTATGTTACCGTCTGAGGCACAGGATGCTTACTAAGCATTACATGAAGATCAGGGCGTGTAAGATTTAAATCGGGGTCATGGTGCGTAATGTGTTCCTCAATCTGTCTACAAAGCTCGGCTATAGGCAATTCCCCCATGCCGTATATCAGCACATCTGCCCCACTCTCTTTTAAAATACCGGGACGAAGGCGCTCTTGCCAGTAATCGTAATGTGAAAGACGGCGAAGCGACGCCTCAATACCGCCCAACACAACGGGCACATCGGGATATAACTCCTTCAATATTTGAGTATATACAATCGTGGGCATCTCGGGGCGCATATCGTGGCGACCATTCGGAGAATAGGCATCCTCAGAGCGTAAGCGACGGTTGGCGGTATACTTATTGACCATCGAATCCATACAACCTGGCGCTATACCAAAAAACAAACGCGGACGACCTAACTTCTTAAAGTCTCGATAATCTCCATGCCAGTCGGGTTGCGGCACAATCGCTACACGATAACCCTCTGCTTCTAACAAGCGTCCAATTACCGCGGCACCAAACGAAGGGTGATCCACATAAGCATCAGCACTGAACAGAATAATGTCCAGCGCATCCCACCCACGAAGTTCCATTTCCTTTTTGGTTGTGGGCAACCAGTCTGTTAGTTTGTATTGCATTGTATTTAAGTGTACACCTTTAGGAGTATGGCGGATAGTAGTATTTAAGTACTATAACATTTAAACTTAGAGAAACTAAAAACTACAAAGATTCAAGCATTTGTGTTTTACGAATTACTCTCTGAGTATTTCACATACGCCTCAATTAGTTGCTTCAATCCATAGGCCTTCATCTTGTCATGACAAATTACTTCGGCATAAAGGTCAAGCAAATCTTGAGGTACAGGTGAGGAATTAAGCAACAATGAGCGTGCGTGTAATTTTAAGCGTAACAAAACATCTTCGGTCACATACCCCGTACTATCAACAAGGTCCTTCAACAACGCATATTCTCTTAATGTCTGAAAATGCAAGTCGGTAATTTCAAGAAAGTGTGAACCTTTTTCGTTCAATTGTATAAGCATATAGATTTTTGTTGGTATGTATAAATATTACTATGCGAAGTTACACCAAACAATCCAATAGACAAAAGTAAATTCAAGTTAAATTATAACCCGTCATAAATTCGCACACATGAGGAGTTTTAAAACTTAGTGACTCTCAAGAGGGCACTAATTTAACAACTATCCATACCTTCAGAAATTAACTCCGACTTATTTCAAATTATCTCCCGTTTATTTTAAAATATCTCCCGATTAAATTTTACTAAGTCGCTATCTCTTAAAGATTAAAAGCATAAAGATAAAGGCAGAATCCTTTCTTGGGACTCTGCCTTATTGTTCATCAC
>JAGBYW010000130.1 GCA_017628555.1 Bacteroidaceae bacterium
AAATTATCTTACTAATAATTTTTTTTAGGTTACTAATAATTTTTACTACAATAGGTATAGGTTTTCGAGCTATGGATTTAGGGGTTATTGCGGCGCTAAAATGGGTGCAAAAATGGGGCGTCACACATATAATATATATAGGGAGCGCTACGGGGACGGTGAGGTATTCATTTTGCCTATTCGTATATAGATTTTATATATGTTATTTTTCTCTCAATCCATTTGCAGTATTAGAATTTTGTTTGTTCCTTTGCATCAGAGAAACAAAACAATTAACAACAACTTAAAATTTAATACGACTATGACTAAGAAATTTATCTGCACAGTATGTGGTTATGTTCATGAAGGTGACGCTGCTCCCGAAAGATGTCCTCAATGTAAGGTTCCTGCAACCAAGTTTAAGGAAGTAGATGAGTCTGCTGGCTTGGCTTTTGAAACAGAACACGAACTCGGTGTTGCTAAGGGTTGCGACGAAGAAATGATCAAGGACCTCAACGCTCACTTTATGGGTGAATGCACAGAAGTTGGTATGTACCTCGCAATGAGTCGCCAAGCTGACCGCGAAGGTTACCCTGAAATCGCTGAAGCCTTCAAGCGCTACGCTTGGGAAGAAGCTGAGCACGCTGCTAAGTTTGCAGAACTCCTCGGCGACGTAGTTTGGGACACAAAGACAAACCTCGAGAAGCGTATGATGGCTGAAAACGGCGCTTGCTCAGACAAGTTCCGCATCGCTCGCAACGCTAAGGCGCAGAACCTCGACGCTATTCACGACACTGTTCATGAAATGGCTAAGGACGAAGCTCGCCACGGTAAGGGTTTTGAAGGTCTTTACAACAGATATTTCAAGAAGTAAACAAAAAGCGCAACGCCTCGGGGCGTTGCGCTTTTTATTTAGTAGACAAGTAGACGAGATACAAGTAGACGAGAGCGCCGTGCGGAGGATGTCCTGGATGGCGCTCTCCCCCTGTTTATAGTGGGGAACCGACGCACGAAGTAAGGGCAGAGGACAAACTTGTTTGTACTATGCCTTACGAGAAGGAGGAAGATGAGCGAAGCGAAATCAATTGGGACCAGCTTTGCTGGTGAGGGGGTGCAAAACAAGTAAGGAGAGAGTAGAGAGGAGTGAGGAGTATGCCATGCGGTGCGCGTTCGGCACCCCCTCACCGCTATGCGGTCCCCTCCCCCTATAAACAGGGGGAGAGCGCCGTGCGGAATATTTCTCGTAATTACTTAATCAAATTCTTACCCGTCATCTCAGCAGGTTGTTCCAATCCCATGATGTGGAGGATTGAAGGCGCAACGTCTGCGAGCACACCGTCTTCGACCTTTGCTTCCTTATTTTCTGTTACGTAAATGAAGGGAACGGGGTTGAGTGAGTGCGCAGTGTTGGGCGTGCCGTCGGGGTTGATTTCGTTATCAGCGTTACCGTGGTCGGCAATGATGATAGTTTCGTAACCTACAGCCTTAGCTGCTTCTACGGTTTCAGCAACGCAAGCGTCAACAGCCTTAACCGCCTTTTCTACTGCTTCATAAATACCTGTGTGACCCACCATGTCGCAGTTTGCAAAGTTCACCACGATGAAGTCATACTTATCTTCCTTGATGGCAGCAACGAGCTTGTCCTTCACTTCGTAAGCTGACATTTCGGGTTGGAGGTCGTAAGTTGCCACCTTGGGAGATGCAACGAGGATACGATCTTCGCCTTCGTAGGGAGCTTCACCACCACCGTTGAAGAAGAAGGTTACGTGAGCATACTTCTCAGTTTCAGCTGTGTGCAACTGCTTGAGACCCTTGCTTGCGATGTATTCGCCGAGAGTGT
>JAGBYW010000131.1 GCA_017628555.1 Bacteroidaceae bacterium
ACTTAGACCTACCAAAAATTATTAGTAACCTTTTTTAAAATATGTTACTAATAATTTTTTTTTTCTTACTAATAATTTTTACTACAAGTATTTTAGTTTTTTGCAACTCGCATACGGAGTGTCGCCGCTCGCAATTTTTGTGAAAATTTATAGTTTGCGGTGGGTCTGCAAATGACACTTTAATTGCAAAGTACGAAAGTGGCATGATAACCCGGCAAGGGGCGGTCGCTGAGCAAGAGGTTGATGCCCTGCTTCATCATCATTTGGCGCGAGAGGGGCAGCCCGATGCCCGTGCCCGTAGGTTTGGTGGTGAAGAAGGGGATGAAGATTTCACTTCTCACCTCAGCGGGTATGGGACTTCCGTTGTTGCTGACAGAGAGTGAGAATTTGCGCTCCGGGTCATGGGCATAAACAACGGACGCCTGCTGTTGCGTGAAGCGGAAAGCAATTTCCGTTGCGCCCGCCTCCTTAGCGTTTTGAATGAGATTGACAAGCACCTGGCGAAGCATATTCTCGTCTGCCTTAATGCGTACGTCGTCTGCCACTTGAAGTGTCCAAGTGAGGTCCGTGTGCATGCTTTTCAGCGAAAGGAGTAAGTCGAGTAGGGGAATGTCGGTCAGCGTGGGTTCTTGCAGGGCGCTCATTTTGCGGAAGTTTTTTACAAACTCCGCCATGCCCGTGCTGGTGGTGTGAATGGCACGTATGCCCTCTTCGTAGGGCGTATTTTTCAGCGCAGGGTCGGACAGGTAGGCCTGCGTGATACTGCTGATGGGCGTGGCGGCATTCATGATTTCGTGGGTGAGTACGCGCGTCAGGCGTTGCCAAGACTCCACTTCCTTTTGCGCCGAGAGTGTGTTGATATACCCACTGAAATCGTTGAGCACTTCTTGCAGGGCGCGCTCGCCAAAGGAAAGTCCCTTCGTGGGAAGGCGGAACGAGAAGTCCTTGTTGCGAATGGCCTCGCGCATGAGGTGGGCACGGTCGCGCAAGAGGAACTGGTGGCGCACATATTTATATATGGTGTAGCCCAACCCAAGGATAATCACGGCGCCGAGGGTAAGGAGCATATCGAGGTGTGTCATTTTCGGATTTTGGCGTAAAGGGTTTGGCGCGTAATGCCTAAGAGTTCGGCGGCACGACTGATATTTCCGTGGCATTTCTCAACCACGCGTTGGATGTGCTCTGTCTCGATTTGTTCAAGGGGAACAATTTCCTTGCTTTTGCTGATGGCGCTTTTCAGGGTGCGTAGGAGTTCTTCGTTATCCCAAGGTTTGGTCACGAAATCGGCAGCCCCGTTTTTCAATCCGCGAACTGCTAAATTTATATCGGCGTATGCGGTAATCAAAATTACGGGAATGTCGGGGTGAGTGCGGTGAATGTTCTTCAACCAAGTGAGTCCGTCCTGCCCAGAATTAAGTCCGGGCGCAAAGTTCATATCCAGCAACACCGCATCAATGGGTTCTTGGTTCATCGTCAATAGAATCTGCTCAGGATTTGAGAGCGTCACGATTTTGGCAAAGTAAGCGCCCAGCGCAATCTTGATAGCGGTGAGCACGGCAGGGTTATCGTCAACGACGAGCAAGGTGTCGTAAGCAGTCATAGGGAAAAACTTGTTTTTTTGTGCTACAAAAGTAGGGAAATTTAAGGGAGTGCGCAAAGAATCTTACTATAGAACCGCAGTGTGAATGAGTAAAGTGTATGATATTCATACAATGTGGTGTGTGATAATCATACAATCCACTCTTGGAGGCAGAAAAGGCTTGGAGGGTAAGATTTTTGTGGGTTAAATTTGCAACATGAATGAAGGTTATGAGGTTGCTTCGCTTAAAAGGTGTTAAGTCCCTTCTCTTTGGATGACCTACAATCCAATGACCTTACAACGGGGCGGGCTGAAAGCCCAAAAGCCGATAGCCCAGGGCAAGGCGAACTTGTGAGCCGACACCCTGGGTGAACTGCCGCCCCGCATGGTGCACCCCTGAAAGGGGCAAAAGCCTAATCAATATAAAGTAAAAACTTCTTCATTTCTGCTTTTGCCCCCTTCAGGGGCGCACCTCCACTACCAAGCAACCCAGGGCGCCGTTCCTGCGGAACTTGCCCTGGGCTATATGCTCGTTGCCCCGATGGGGCGCCTCATCCGCATGGATTC
>JAGBYW010000132.1 GCA_017628555.1 Bacteroidaceae bacterium
AAATTTTATTTCATCCTTTACTTTAAGAATCGCCAATTTATGTTCATATTGTTTTAAATCCTTCGCAAACCAATTTTCCACCCATTTTTTACCTAAAAACTTAAATACACAAAAACCTGTAGTAATTCCAGTCAAAGTTGAAATGGTAATATTTATAATAATTTCAAGTGTATCCATAATTTATATTTCGATGATTTTTAAGAATGAATAAACACTAAGATTCATCTTGAACAAATTTTACTTTTTGCAAAAGAAATCTATTACCAAATCAACCATTATTGCAGTTATAGTAACACCACGCTTAGCTTCATCATACTTAATAGAGGATTTTACGACAGATGATATAAAGCTAGTGGCTAAATGCAACATTTTGTTGATAGGCTTATCTTCGGGTTTGTTGTTGAGTATTGCATCGATGCTTTGAAAAACCGTAATTGCAGCATTAGCCTTTGCATACTCCTCGTTACTAGGATTTATGGCCTCGGCAATACTTACAGCATATTTAGACACAGCAAGAAGATCTGCAACCTTTAACTGGCTACCTTGGGTGTTCTGATACAACACCTCTTCCTGCTTAAAAGCATGAGCCGGTCTATATAAAACGCTTTGGGCATATGTATATTGGTTAGTATATATATTGCGTCTACCTAACTCTTCGTGTATTGCATTAAGACAACCTTGTACATTCATGAATACCTCATTCTTGTTTTGAATGGCATATATAGAGATCGTTGCTGTAGGAAGTACATTGTTTGATAGCATCACAAGCTTTGTATGACTTTGAATGCTATTTGCAAAAAATGGAATATTTATCTGACTTGCCAAATCATATTGATATTTCATGCTATCAACATTCCCTGACATATATGCCCGATATAGATTAGAATATGCTATTTCTAATCTCAAAAACTCCTCGTTTTTTTGCTGTAAATATGTATCTATTGTTGTCATATGCGCTGTTTCAAGCCTATTTGTTTACAAAGATATAAAATATTATAATACAAAAAGAGAAAAAGTTTTGCTTTTTCTCTTCTCATATATATCATTTATTCGACATTACTAATACGAGACCATATCGTTTCTAGGATATGCTTGTAATTTCTAATATTTTGTCGTATTATTTTAAATAATTCAGAGTCAAATATTATATCATCGGCACCCTTCCTCTTAACCTTTAGCACTTCTTTTCCTGCATCGTTATAACTGATACAATGCGCAAGGTCATTTCTCATAGTTATGATATCATTCCCATAATCTTTACTGAAAGATTGTTCAGAAGGATATATGCCTTTAATGTCTAATAGTATATAATGTATTGACTGAGCTTTTTTAGAAGACTCAAATTCTAAAGTTCCAATAATATCCTCAATATTTTTTTCTCTCCATTTATGCACACATTGTTTTTTACATTCGATTTTAGGAGATAGTTTTCTCTTAATAGATCCTTCTACATCATTAGTAATATGTTTGTGGAATAGAGCCGTCTTTTCATCTGTAGCTGTTTCAACAAAATATTTGTGAATAATTGTTTCCATTAGAATATCTAACTCGCTAACTTCTGACATGACAATTCCTCGTATTACTTGCAGATCACTAAGTTTCTCAATAGTCAAATCAATCAAGAGTTTCATACGCTCCAGAAGTCTAGGATGTCCTCCTGGCGTTGGAATATTATAAAAAGAAATACGATCTTTGTTGAGTCCAGGTACCGTGTTAAGGGCTGAATAAAATAGTATCTCCGTATTTACATTTCTAGATCTGACAAAAGAAATAAAATCATCACCTTTGTCATTATCTCCAATATTATAATCAGAAAAAATAACATCGTATTTCTTTGTTTCAATAGCTTTCTTACCTTCATTTACAGTTTCACAAAAATCCAATGAGGCATCAAAAAACTGTTCTGAAACATATCCGATTAACTTATTAGGGTAGTCCAATTCTACAAATTCATCTTTTCGGTCATCTACCCATAGAATATTGTATTGCATAACCTAAAACGATATTTTGAACTCGACACCTTTATCAAGTTGATTATTTACTATTATATTTCCATTCATATTCTGAACGATATCTTTAATGTGACACATGCCCAATCCACCACCTCCAGTTGTAGAGAATCGATAATCAAAAATGCGATCCAATATGCTACTTTTTATTCCTTTACCATTATCTCTATATACCATTATTGGTTTTTGGTCGAATTCCCAAGATATATAGGCTGTATCTGCACCCGCATCATATGAGTTTCTCAATAGATTTTCTAGAACAATTATTATTTCTATTGGGATAAATCTCATCATAAAGTGATGATTACATTCTACTATCTCTACCTTCAATTTGGGATTTAATGTTGAATAAACATTCACTAAATACTCGTTTACAAACGCAATAATATCGCCCTCTATTTTCTTTACCTTAGTGTCAAATTTAGCTTTGCTAACAAAGTTGGATAAGGTTGCTATTTCTTCGTTCTTGATTAGTAATTTATCAATCTTCCTTATTGCCAGCTCCAAATCATTAGTCCTAATTGCATCTATGGCTTGCATGGCCATTTCAGAAATTAGATTGGATGTATGGGTAATATGATGCTGCAAGTTCTCTAATTGTTGAACATCTTTCGTTACATCAGAACGCAGAAAAAGATTTTCAGATATTACTCGTTTAGCCTCTTTTGATATTTCTTCATTTTCTTGGCTTTTTCGATCAGACTCTTTCTCTGCTTCGTCTTTTGCTTGAGTCAAATGCGATACTTGTTTTGCAATCTCCTTAGCTTCTTTTATAAACTCTTGATTATTTGATTTCTCAGCTCTTTTAACAAGCTTTTTAACAAGTTGCGTAGTGCTTTTTTCTTGCTTTGATTCATAAATGCTAAGGAAATTCTTATTGTATTGTATGTCTATTACATCCTTAGCTTTGGTAAGTGATGTAATAATATCCAATATCTTGTCTTTGACATCTTCAGGGTGTAATTCCGGCTGAATTATCTCACCTGTCTCTTTGTCAAATTTTTGGTCACCCCATTTGATGATTCCTACAGTGTATGCTTCAAGGCGTCTTAATGCTTTGTCATAGAATAAATTTACTAATTGCTCAAAGGACTCGTTTTTTATCAATCCACCATCTCTACTGGTGGTCTCTTTTAAGTCAGAACGTTCCCCGTTGATTTCTATTCTTCCTATCAGGTCTCGTGTTCCCAAATATCTATAGAAACCTTGCTGTTTTCTTCTATCTATGTGGAGAGTATCATCTCCTTCTTCACCAAAAGGATAAATTCTAAATCCATTTTTATAAATAAACACAGAACCATACTCCACTGAATTAACTCCCATAATTTTTTTGAAATTAATTTTTCCAGCTCGGTTCAACACGAACAAAGATATGTTAATATCTGATAATTTATCGTAAACATTACGTTCTTTCAGTGTGTATATCTCAGTGCCTCGGTCTATTAATGAAGTTTGTATAACGCCACCATTTTCAATTAACGAAACTTTAATAAGTGTTGTTTTAAGCCCCAATGTTTCAAATACGACATTCTTAACAATTCCATTTACTCGCTTTCTAGGATCACTTTCCTCGCGATCACGTAACAGCTCATCAGCAGCTTCTATCTCAATCGTAAAATCGTCCACATCATTATCCTGCATTGGATTGATTAATTTCTCTAAAGAAATCTTGAGTTTCTGAATACGTCCTCTATCCCAAACATCTCTAAGACCGGATATTTCCAAAATTGTACCGTGTTCAAAATTAGGATAGTTTGTACCAAACAATGTTTGATGAGAAACAGAAATATCCATAAACTCTTTATTAGAATCTTCCTCAAAAGATGTCCAATTTACGCTTAATTGCTCAATCTTAGAGTTGATCTCATCTTTAATAGTGATAATATTCAGATACTTTCCAAGCCTATCACATGAAAAACGACCAACACCTTTTGCACCAGCAAATATTCGTCTATGTGCTATTTTTTCTCGATAGTCATTACCCTCTGTTCCATCACGCTTTTCAGAATGTGCAACAAATAACCATTTATTGTGAAGGTCATCAGCGCTCATCCCATAACCATCATCCATTATGATAATTCTGGCCGCTTGAGGGTTGTACTGATTCTCGAATACAATCTTTACCTTATTGGCATTCGCATCAAAAGAATTCTTTACCAACTCAAAAACCGCAACAAATTCGTCCGTTATCAATTCTCTGCCAATAAGATCCTTCAAGAAGGAACTGATTCTAAACTTCACGTCATTCATCTTATAACAATTGTTTAAGCACAATACCCGCTAACTCTGCAAATAAAGGAGGTATGGCGTTGCCTATTTGTGTATAACGAGGCACTTCTATTTTTCGCATTTTACCTCCTGTTGTATATTTTTTCTTTATTTCATACCAATCCGGAAATGACTGTATGCGAGCACATTCACGAACCGTCATAATTCTCGGTTCGCAATAATGCAAATAATCATCAGGATGTCCAGTAATAGTGGGCGATATCGCATCAGGGTCCAATACAGTAATTCCTCGTTGCTTTATGTCCCACTCTATTCGCGCATTACCATCTATTCGTTTGCCCCTCACCGGATAATGTTCCAATAAAGATTTGAAACAAGCTGTTTTTTCTGGGGTATGCTTTGCAAAACTATGACTATCGGGCAATACATGACTCTCATCATAATTACCTCTCATAAGTTTTTGATAGTTTGATTCTGCAACACCATATTTGCCCGACATAAATCCTTTTCTATCAGGTGTCGGAGCCTCCCCATTAGAACGCAGCAAATCAGATATAGCCTCCGCTAATGAAGTATGTTCGCTCAAGCCCTTCTCCTGTAAAAAGGTTGATTTTGTGGTTTCAAGTAGCGACTCAAATAATTCTGGAGAACCACATTTCTCTTGTACTCCGACCAAAATAAATCTATTTCGTCTTTGAGGGACACCATATTTAGAGAAGTCTATAATGTGTGGCTTTACATTATACCCAAGTTCTTGTAATTTTTTAATTACTTTAACTGAATAAGGCTCAACTTTATCTATTTTATTTTTGTCAAATGCAAATGTAAAACCTTTTACATTCTCAAATAGTATGACGCGTGGCCTCACCAAATCAATAAATCTGATATACGAAAATACCAGTTGATTTCGCATATCATCCTCGACTCGTTTTCCAGCCATTGAAAATCCTTGACAAGGAGGTCCTCCAGCAACAAGATCAACCTGACCTCTTAACGCGCGCAATTCTAAGTTATAATTATTTAAGACCTCGTTAATATCATGAGGAGTCTGAGGTAACCACTTTGGCCACGCAAAGTGCTTCTTATTGTCTATTAAATTTGCTTTCAATGTTGCAAAAGCAAATTCGTTTTTTTCTATGGCAAATAATCCCTGCCAACCAGCTTGATAGAGGCCTAATGACAATCCTCCGCAGCCAGCAAACAAGTCAATTACTGTATATTTGTTATCTTTTGCCATATAATCATACACTTAGGTTATAATATCCCAATATTAGAACAAAGATACAACTATTTTGCGATTGTTGCACTATAATAAACAAGAATTTATTATCAAAGACACTTAATTTATACATAATTTAGATTAAATTTAAGCATGAAACATGTCACCAGACTATAGTATTTGTAGCTAAAAGCGGCAATATTTACATTATGACCTAACTAAGGGAAGTGAAAAACATCACCTTCTATAGGATTCATTCTCGAAAACTACCTTTTCTACCATTTCATTGAGGCGGTCAACGATGCGTTTGTCATATTTCTCTTCGAGTTGTGCTGGAGTGAGGTTGGTAGTGATGATGGTGTAAAGTTGCTCTTCGTAACGAGTGGTGATGAGGTCTATCAATGGTGTATAGACATTCCCGAACTCCATTACTTCGCGTGGCTCTGTTCCTAGGTCATCAACAATCATAAGTTGGTAACGCATCACGTTTCTCCAATCGCTGTAGTTCCCTTTACTCCGCATTGCTAAATCTTTGGCATTGCAAAGGGGGATCCATTGTATATATTTAAACCTCCTTTAGCCATATAGAAAAAAAAGAAAAGGCGCTGATAATCAACGCCTTTATAATCAATAGTAATATTTTGTAATTGTTGCTAATCGTGGGTTACTTTCCGATGCAGAAATGCTTGAATATGTTTTGAAGGACGGAGTCGGTGGAAACTTCGCCGACGATGTCGGAGAGGTGGTGGATGCACTCGCGGAGGTCTTGGGAGATGAAGTCGCCGGAGAGTTGGAGGTTGAGGCCTTCTTGTACGCGGTGGATGGCGGCGAGGGCTTGGCTGAGGGCGGCGAAGTGGCGGGTGTTGGTGACGATGGTGTTATCTCCTGAACATTGGGGAATGCAGGGGGAGGTGGCGAGACTTTCTTTCAGTGTGTTGATACCTTTGTTTAGTTTGGCGCTGAGAAGGGCAGTTTCAACCTTTAGGCAAGAAGAAATGCTTTCGTTGTTGGTGGATAGGAATTGAGAAATTTCTGCCTCAATTGTTGAGGTGATTTGCTCAGAAGATTCGTCCACCTTGTTGACGGCGATGATGAGGTGCTTGTCGGTGGTTGCCGAAAGGATGTCTGCACCGAGGTCCTTAAGTGTTTCGGCAATTTGATTTACATCAATCATCCAAATGATGATGTCCGCTTGCTGGAGTTTTTCATACGAGCGCTGGATACCGATGCTTTCAATTGCATCTGCCGTTTCGCGAATGCCCGCTGTGTCGATAAAGCGGAACGTTGTCCCGTTGATAATCATGGTGTCTTCAATGACGTCGCGCGTAGTGCCGTGAATGTCGGAAACGATGGCGCGCTCTTCGCCCAATAACGCATTAAGTAGGGTTGATTTACCCGCATTGGTTTGTCCCACAATAGCTACGGGAATACCCTTTTTAATGGCATTTCCTACTCGGAATGATTGTACGAGTTCGCTGAGTTTGTGCTCTATAACAGTTGATAAATCAAGGAGTTCTGTGCGGTCGGCAAACTCAAGGTCTTCATGGTCGGAGAAGTCGAGTTCCAACTCCATGAGTGAGGTAAGGGTAAGAAGTTTGTCTCTTAACGCACCCAATTCCTTGCTAAATCCGCCACGCATTTGGTTCATTGCCACACGATGACTTGCGGCAGAGTCGGACGCAATCAAATCAGCCACAGCTTCTGCTTGGCTTAAGTCCATCTTGCCATTCATGAAGGCACGCTTGGTAAATTCTCCAGGTTCAGCGAGTCGGCATCCATTAGCGATGAGCAAGTGGAGCACCTCGCGAAGAATGTACTCCGAACCGTGGCACGAGATTTCTGTGCTATTTTCGCCAGTGTAGGAGTGGGGTGCACGATAGACGCTCACGAGCACTTCATCAATGATTTCGCTCTTCTCATTGACGATGTGTCCAAATGTTTGGGTATATGCTTTTCGTTCAGCAAGTAGTTTTCCATTTACAGAACGAAATATTTTATCCGTAATTTCTATGGCATTCGGTCCTGAAGTACGAATCACTCCGATCGCTCCGCCGTGAGCCGTTGAGATAGCGCAGATGGTCATAATTATTGAGTAAGTAAGAAGACACCTTGGAGGGCTTTCTTCACTAAGATTTACTTGAGAAAGAACTAAATTGTTGAGGTAAAAAATAAGTCGTACATATTTCAAATTAAGTCCGAGATAAAATGAATTCTCTCGGACTTAATTTTGATAAGATGGGATTATTATTTTACGCATCCAATAATTTCGTGGATGTCCTTCACCCCATGGTTGTCCATCCATTCGTTGATGCCGTTTACCACCTTTACGGTGATGGCAGGGTCAATGAAGTTTGCCGTACCAATTTCAATAGCAGTAGCACCTGCCATAAGGAATTCGATGGCGTCGGTTGCATTCATAATACCTCCGAGACCCACGATGGGAATGTTCACCGCCTTTGCCACTTGCATCACCATGCGGAGCGCTACGGGTTTTACGCAAGGACCGCTGAGGCCACCTGTGCCGATGCTGAGCTTTGTACAACGGCGTTCAATATCAATCGCCGTACCCATGAGGGTATTGATGAGCGAAACACTATCAGCACCTTCTGCTTCAACCGCCTTTGCGATGTCGGCAATGCTGGTCACGTTGGGCGAAAGTTTAACGATGAGCGTCTTGTTGTATGCCTGACGCACTGCCTTAACCACAGTTGCTGCACCTTCGGGAGTCACGCCGAATGCCATACCGCCGTTCTTTACATTTGGGCAAGAAATGTTGAGTTCAATAGCAGAAATGCGCTCCAAAGCATCAATGCGTGCGGCACATTCGGCATAATCTTCAGGCGTAGAACCCGACACGTTTACAATGACGTTGGTGTCTAAGTCCTTCAACTCGGGATAAATGTTTTCGCAGAAATAGTCAACGCCCTTATTCTGAAGTCCCACACAATTGAGCATGCCCGCAGGAGTTTCCGCCATACGGGGATAGTCGTTGCCCTCACGAGGATTGAGCGTTGTGCCCTTTACGATAAAACCACCGAGGTCTTCGAGGTTGATAAAGTCGGCAAATTCGATGCCATAACCAAATGTACCTGAAGCCGTCATTACGGGATTCTTAAGGCTGAGGTTGCCAATATTTACATGTAAATTTGCCATAATTACCAATTGAGTTTTTTGCTGTTAAACACGGGACCTTCCTTGCATACGCATACGTTATGCCCTTCACCATCCTTTTCTACGCAACAGAGGCAGGCGCCAACGCCACACGCCATCATGTTTTCAAGCGATACTTCGCACTCGCAATTCGCCGTGCGTGCCCATGCCGCAACTGCCTTCATCATGGGTTTGGGGCCACAAGTAGCGATGAGGTCAAACTGCTCCTTATTTAATATAGAGTGGTTCGTTACAAAACCCTTTTCGCCCAATGTCGCATCTTCGGTAGTGGTATAAACATTGCCGATAGCCTCGAAGAGGTCAAGCTGCATCAAGTCGCCAGCCGAGCGGCCGCCAAGAAGGAATGAGGGCGTGTGTCCAGCTTCCTTCAAGCACTTGCCGTAGTAGAGTAGGGGAGCAGTACCCACACCGCCACCAACGAGCAACACTTTCTTACCCTCGCCTTCGGGCATGCTAAATCCGTTGCCCAAGGGGAGCACACAGTTGATGGTGTCGCCCACGTTGAGTTCTGACATGTACTTCGTGCCGTTGCCTACCACGTGGATGAGCAACCAAAGCAATCCTTTTTCCTTATCTACATAGTTAATAGAAATCGGTCGGCGCAAGAAAGTTTCTGAACTTCCCGCAATGAGGAGTTCTACAAACTGACCCGCCAGCATTTCGGGGAGTGCTCCTTGAGGGTTATTAAGTTTTAGTAAAACATATCCGTCGCGTGGAAATTCTTTTTCCACAACGCAAAGGTCAAGTGCGTATTTTTTCATGTCCTAAAATGTGATAAATTCATGTTGTCATGCCACAACCTCCCAGGAATAGCATCATCTTCGTTCCCGTTCAGCAGGAACAGATTTATGAGCGGAGCGTTACGGCAGTGATATTCCTATGCAAATGTAGTTAATTTGTATTGAATGCTTGTCAAAACTGGGGCAAAATCCGAGATTGTAGGCGTATTTTTTTACCGAAGAACTATTTTTTGCGTGAAACACTTGGTGGAACGAAAAAAACTTTCTACTTTTGCAACGCTTTTGAGAAGAACGGGCGCATAGCTCAGCTGGTTCAGAGCATCTGCCTTACAAGCAGAGGGTCGGCGGTTCGAATCCGTCTGCGCCCACAAACCTTTTCCATTCTTCTCATTCGCATCCTAATCGGGCGCATAGCTCAGCTGGTTCAGAGCATCTGCCTTACAAGCAGAGGGTCGGCGGTTCGAATCCGTCTGCGCCCACACCGATTTTAGGGTACATAACTCCGAAAGTAATTCAGGGCGCATAGCTCAGCTGGTTCAGAGCATCTGCCTTACAAGCAGAGGGTCGGCGGTTCGAATCCGTCTGCGCCCACACTGATTACTTTACAAATTACTTTCGGGCGCATAGCTCAGCTGGTTCAGAGCATCTGCCTTACAAGCAGAGGGTCGGCGGTTCGAATCCGTCTGCGCCCACACACAGAAAAAACAAAAGGATGTTTCCTATGGAAGCATCCTTTTTTTGTTTATAAATCCGTAATGTTGGGCGGGGTGAAATAAAGGGGCAACGGATCTGTTGCCCCCTCTTATTCAGAACTTATATCCTACAACAATACCATATGCTTGATTGTATGCCTTAGCTCCTGAAAGCACTTTCGTAAGTCCTCTGCTGTATTCAGCACCTACAGAAAATTTATTGATGTCTAAAGAGAATCCTGCAATAATACCTGCATCGAATTTTTCGTACATATCAAAGGCATTATAAGAATAATAACCTATTTGCACGTCACTACCTAACACACCATAAGAAGCGTAAGGACCTGCCTTAAGAGTAAGTTTCATGTTGTCTGAAAGGTTGCACTTAAAGGCAGCCATCACAGGAACTTGTACATAAAACATATTGATGTCGCCATCAATGTCATCCTGTGCAAAGCCCTTATTGACGAACTCAATACCAGGGATTAAAGAAAAACTTTCAGCAAGGTTTACATCATAAGAAGCACCAACCTTATAAGCAAACTTTGTCTTGGTGTCAGCGTCACTGCCTACGATAGAAGAAAGACCTACACCTGCCTTAAATGTGAACTTAGCTTCATCCTGAGCGCTCATTGTTAAGGTTGTAAGCGCCACTACGACCATGGTAAATAACTTCTTCATAATAATTTGAGATTAAGGTTTTCAAGCATCCTTTGAAAACTATGTTATAATAAGGGAGGTGCCCCAAGTTAGACAGTTCTACTAATAATCTACTCAGAATTACTGTACATTCAACTGAGTGTTTGAAGCTACATAAGCCTGAAGCGTAGTTCCAGAAGGAATCTGCGCCTTGCCACCCTTAATCAAGAAACCAAAGAGACAGAAGAATGTAACTACAAGAGAGACAACCAAGCGGCTATCACCTTCGTCTGACAAAGAACTACCACTCAAATGAATCATAGTTCCATCTGTAGCAATTACATGCTTAATAGCAACCTGAACTTCTCCAGGAATACCAAGAAGTGTGCTCTTCTTTCTATCTACAACTTGCCCCTTAGCCATAGAACCAGCAGAAATAACTTTCTTTCCGTCAATAATTACATCGCTGATAACACGGAAGTCAATAGTTTGTCCTTGCTTAACTTTGTTGCCATCGATGTTATCTGTAAGTTCAAGATGAACGGGAGTTCCAGCTGTAACAACAACTGTTTCTGCGTTCATGGGAATTGTTACAGACATAAAGAAGAATGTAACTGCGAGGAACATAGATGTAGGCTTAAAAGCCGCGCTGTTAAGAATTGTTTTTAACATAACGATAAATTTAGTAAGTTAATAAAATTTGATTGTGTGTCTCTAAAGTCTTGATGCTCTTGTTTTTCTTAGCTTGGTTGTAGCGGTGCGCACTACGGGCAGCACCATTCAAGTTTCCGATATAAAAGGAAAGATTTAGGAAACTGCAGATTACCCCAAGGCCATAATTTTTCTTATCAAAGCAGGTGTAAGTAGCATATCCTAATAATCCGTTGACAAGAAAGGATGTCAGGGCGCTGCCTTTGTGACCTGTGTATAGATAACCCAATCCTGGAATAATGGATAAGCCTTTCGCCAAAGCAGGACTCTTTTGCGTCATCGTCTGCAACTCATGGAGTTTGTTTTGATTAAAGGTATAGAGATTCTGTTCCTTACTCCATTCATAGGCTTGGAAAAAGGCAGTTTGAGCAGAGTCGTATTTCTCTTCTTTTACGTAAGACAGTGCCATTAAAGTATGCATCTTTTGATAAGCAAGGGAGTCGTGAGCGTGAAGTATGCCATAATTTAATGTGCGTCGGAGGTCTTCGTAATTCTCTAACTCATAATATGCCAGCGCTGCTTGATAATTTACACGTGGGGATTTTCTTGCGCTTTCAGGAAACTCAGTTTCGTACTCAAATACTGCTTGAAGTGGATTTCTTATGCATCTATAGCAAATGAGTTTGGGGAGGTAGAGCGCGTCATTTGGGCAGTAGAACTGCTCACGGCGAATTTCTAACATGGCTCCGTTATAATCCTTCACATTGATGAGATGATTGATAAAGGCAATGGGATTGTGCTTATCAACTATGACATCGGCGTAAGGGGATCGGAAATCTTTGTAGCGATGTGCCAAACTATCATCAGGAAAGTCCAAACACCGCATACTCCCTGTGTGTGAGGTTGATGCGTAATACTTTTTGTCCCTACTACATCTTGCTAATCTGTCGGCAATTGCTGGAATTGCTTCGTAGAAAGGTTTTGACTTTATAACCATTCTCCCATAATCTGAACACGATGGGAACATGGCGCAGTGACTATTCTTTTGGTCGCTCAAGAAGCGTTGGTAGAATTTAATGTAGTCATCACCAGCAGATTGATATTCCGTTGCGTTGAGAATATCTGGGGGAGGTGTAGTATGTTGTCCATAAGTGTAATTACAACTTACGCTCATTGTCATTAGCAGTAAGGAGTATTTCGTTAGACGTTTCCAATGAGCGGTATGTAATGTACAGTTTCGACGGAATTTAAAATTCATTCTATAAATAGAGTAGTGCTTAAAATTTTCTCTTTTACTTTGCAAATATAGATAGTTAAAATATCTATAACTCTGTAGACGCGTTTCGCAAATGAAACGCGTTTCAATAACGAAACAGGTTTAACCTCAAAGTTTGTTGGTTAAAGATTCCTGGACGGATTTGGAATAGTGTTCAAAAAAGTTGTAATTCAAAATCACACAAATTTGCCAAAGCAGGGCGGTGTCAATACTTTGGGCTGAAAATATGCGGTAGGCGTTGGGGCGCATTATTCCTAAGCGCTCGGAAAATTCCTTTACGGTCATTCCGGACGCTTCGAGTTTTTCTCTTATCAGACTTCCGATTGAGATCATGGTAGAGACGTATGTATGCACAAGGAAAGCCACTACCCAAGAGTGCGGAGTGGAACTTGTATTATGTGATGGCTTAAACGTGACCGGTAAACAGTAAAAGAAATTTGGCGATTTTCAGGAACGGCTCCGACACATTCACATATATTATATTAACTCATTGCGTTTCGAGTAATTAAGAAGCGCAAATGCACAGACCATTCTATAAATGTATTTTCCTAAGGCATCGCCAAACGCCCTGTTTACCATACATCGTAGAATTAAGTCTGTGCACTACCTGCACAGTACATTTCTACCCTTGTAGTAAACCTTTAATTTGGCGATTTTTAGGAATACAAAAGTCAAATGCTACTGCAATTTCTTATTTAAGACGCACCGCTGTGCGTCGCTCTATGTGTTGCAAATTTAAGAATAAATTTTACATATTCACTACCATTGTTTTTATAATTTGGAGGAATGGTTGTAGGTTTTTATATAATTTGTGATAGTAAAAATAGGTTGGCAAAATATGTGTCTGATAGTCCTCATATAGTGTTGCTGAAAACTATATCTATTTTCGTAAAAATTATTAGTAACATAATTTAAATTATTAGTAACCTTTTTTAAAATATGTTACTAATAATTTTCGCCTTTGTAATACCTTGATAATCAATATGGTATTTGAGTGTAAAAAATAAGGACACCTGCGTGTGCAAGTGTCCTTATTGTATTGCTTTGTTGTATGCGGTTTAACCCTTATAGCGGGCGTGACTGCTTACTTGAGTGTTACAACGATGTCCTTTTCAACTTCTTCAACAACTACGTTGTCTTCGCGAAGCAACCAACCGAGTGCGAGGAGGATGTCCTTTTCTGCCTTAGCCTTAGTTACCTTCTTGAGTTCCTTAGTTGTCATCTTGCCATTTTCGTTGAGTGCTGACCAAATCTTACCAGCAGTTTCGCCTACTTTCTGTACCATAAAATGTTAGTTGTGTAATAAATGTAATTCAATTATTTATTTAAATCTAGTGCAAAAGTAACGCATCTCTTACAGATATGTAGATTAAATGATAAAAAGTTACTACTTAATGTGCAAAATTTGCTTTTAAATAGTTATTTTTGCTAAATAAGTTTTGCATTTATTCTTATGTTGTCCCTACTAATCCCTACATATAACTTTGATTGTCTGTTGCTTATTCAAGAATTACATGAGCAATGTGAGGCGTTGCGGGCAGTGGATGGGGAGTTTGATTATGAAATTGTAGTTGCCGACGATTGCTCTCCGCGAAAAGATTTGGTTCATGCTCTTCAAGAGACTACGGAACTGTTAGGGGAGCGAGTAAGGCTGATGGCGCTACCAAAAAATGTGGGGCGTGCTGCGGTGCGCAACAGGTTGCTGAGTGAAGCGCGTGGGGCATGGGTAGTGCTGATGGATAGTGATGCACGCGTGGTGCACGATGATTTCGTGAAAAAATATTGGGAGGTGCGCAACCGTATGGAGGTGGTTGCGGGGGGCATTTTACACCCTTCAACGATAGAGCGAGGTTACGAATTGCGCATTGTTTATGAGCGTAGTTTTGAAAAAGAGCGCCGTGTGGAGTGGAGGCAGAAGCATCCTTACGCACACTTTTCTGTGTTTAATTTGATGGCTCGTAAGGATGTTATTACGAAATTTTGTTTTGACCTTCGGTGTGAGGAATATGGTTATGAAGACTTCTTTTTAGGCGTGGCTTTGGAGGCGGCGGGCGTGCCTGTTTCTCATATCGACAATCCGCTCTTGCATACGGGGATTGATACCAGTGAGGTGTTTTTGGGTAAGGCAGAAACGGCTGTGCGTACGTTGAGCAGATTGCCACAAGAGTTGCGCAATAAGACAGGTCTTGAGGCACATGCATCTCGGTTGAGGCGCTTACGCTTAGATGGTTTGTTTACCACCGCCTTCTCAGGTGTGCAATCTGCGGTGCGGGGGCAATTATTGAGTAAGCGTCCCTCCGTCTTGTTGCTTCAACTCTACAAGTTGTTTGTCTATTTAAAATGTAGGCAGGCGAAGTAGAAGCATGAAATAAAGATGATTTAAGGATTTTCTTTAAAAAATATTTTGTGACATAAATAATAGTCCTTATTTTCGTAGTCTATTAAGTAAATAATTCTATTAACGCATAAATTACAAGGCGTATGAAAAAGTATAATTTTGGCGCGGGGCCTTCAATTCTTCCCGCATCTGTAATGGAAGCAACTGCTGCTGCATGTGTAGATTTTAACGGCATGGGTTTGTCGCTCATGGAAATTTCGCACCGCACAAAGGAATTCCAAGCGGTGATGGACGAAGCGCAGGCACTATTTAAGGAATTGCTCGCCATTCCCGAGGGGTATAGCGTAGTGTTCTTAGGTGGTGGTGCAAGTCTTGAGTTTGCCATGGTTCCCATGAACTTTTTGGAAAAGAAGGCTGCCTATTTGAATACAGGCGTTTGGGCAAAGAAGGCAATTAAAGAAGCAAAGGCTTTTGGTGAAGTAGAGGTTGTTGCAACTTCTGAGGCTGACAACTTTACTTATGTGCCTAAGGATTTTACGATTCCCGCAGATGCTGATTACCTTCACATCACCACGAATAACACCATCTACGGCACAGAAATGCGTTACGACCTTGATAGCCCCATTCCTGTAATTGCAGATATGTCGTCCGACATCTTCTCACGCCCCATTGATGTGTCTAAATATGGTATGATTTACGGCGGTGCGCAGAAGAATTTGAGTATGGCAGGCGTTACCTTCGTTATTGTTAAGGACGAACTTTTGGGCAAGGTCTCTCGTTATATTCCCACAATGCTTGACTACAGAACCCACGTCTCAAAGGGTTCAATGTTCAACACTCCTCCCGTAGTGCCCATCTATTGTGCGATGCAGACACTGCGCTGGATTAAGAGCGAGGGTGGGGTAGCAGAAATGGCACGCCGTGCTGAGGAAAGAGCCGCATTGCTTTATGCAGAGATTGACCGCAACAAGTTGTTCCGCGGCACAGCGCAGAAGGATAGTCGCTCACTCATGAACATCTGCTTCGTGATGAATGAAGAGTATAAGGAACTGGAACAGGAATTCCTTCAGTTCGCGCAGTCTCGCGGCATTGTTGGCATCAAGGGGCACCGTGACGGTGGTGGCTTCAGAGCAAGTTGTTACAACGCAATGCCTCTTGAAGGTGTGAAGGAACTTGTTAAGGTGATGCAGGAGTTTGAGGCAACACACTAAAGTTTACAATTATGAAAGTTCTTTTAGCGACCGAAAAACCCTTTGCCGCTGCAGCAGCAAAGGGCATTCAAGCAATATTGGAAAAGGCGGGTCATGAAGTGGCTTTCTTGGAAAGTTATACAGAAAAGTCAGCACTTCTTGAGGCTGTTGCAGATGCTAATGCCTTGATTATTCGTTCGGATAAAATTGACGCTGAGGTTATGAGCGCTGCGCCCAACTTGAAGATTGTGGTGCGTGCCGGTGCGGGGTACGATAATGTAGACCTCGCCGCTGCTACCGAACGTAATATTGTTGTGATGAATACCCCTGGCCAAAATGCTAATGCTGTAGCAGAATTGGTGATGGGTATGTTGCTCTACACCATTCGTATGCGTTTCAGTGGCAAGTCGGGTACTGAACTAAAGGGTAAGAAGTTGGGACTCTTGGGCTTTGGCCATGTAGCGCAGCATGTGGGTACTTTGGCTAATGGCTTTGGTATGGATGTATATGCCTATGACGCTTTCGGACGTCGTGATAATATTGATGCAGCTGGTCTTCATTATATTGAGTCAAAGGAAGATATGTTTAAAACCTGCGACATTGTTTCGCTTCATATCCCTCTCAAGTCAGACACGCGCGGCAGTATCAATGCCGACTTGTTTGCTTTAATGCCCAAGAAGGCAATCTTGGTAAACACCGCGCGCAAGGAAATTATCAATGAGGAAGACCTTCTTGTGGCAATGACTCAGCGCGAAGATATTAGGTATATCACTGACGTGCAGCCCGATAATCATGAAGCAATGTCTGCTTTTGGAGACCGCTATCTTGCAACTCCCAAAAAGGCAGGTGCGCAAACGGCCGAGGCAAATGCAAATGCCGGTTATGCCGCAGCACGCCAGATAGCAGATTTCTTTGCTACGGGCAATAAGCGTTTCCAGGTGAATAAATAACCTGCTAATCCTCTTAACCTTAAGTCTTTTACCATGAGAATTAAACCATTTGCGGCTTTACGCCCCCCCAAGAATATTGTTGAGGAAGTAGAATGCAGGGCCTACGATGTGCTCAATTCTGAAGAAGCTCGAGAAGAGGCTGCCGGTAATCCCAAGTCGATGTATCATATCAATAAGCCTGAAATCAATTTAGAACCAGGCACGTCTGATACCGACCCACGAGTTTATGCCGCTGCCGCTGAGCAATTTGAGAAGTTCTTATCCGAAGGTTGGTTGCTACGAGAAAACAAGGAGGTGTACTACCTTTATGCGCAGACCATGGGCAACAAATCACAGTATGGATTTGTGGTATGTTGTCACTCCTCTGACTACCAAGAAGGGCGCATCATGAAGCACGAACTCACCCGCAAGGATAAAGAAGACGACCGCATGCGTCACATCCTTACGTTGCGCGCTCAGATTGGTCCCGTATTCCTTGCATATAAGAATAGTGAGCCGCTCCAGACTTACATCAATCGCTATGCAACAACCACGCCGGAGTATGATTTTATAGCTCCCATCGACGGCTTCCGCCATCGTTTATGGGTAATCAGTGATGACGCTGATATTGAGCAGATTACCCAGACATTCTCACAAATGCCCGAGATGTATATTGCCGATGGGCATCATCGTTCTGCCGCGGCGGCGCGTGTGGCAGATGAGGTAAAGAAAACGAATCCCAATCATACGGGAGAAGAAGAGTACAACTACTTCATGGCTGTGTGTTTCCCACATGAGCAACTCACTATTCTCGACTACAATCGTGTGGTCAAGGATTTGAACGGTCTTACGGATGAAGCGTTTCTCACAGCGCTTCAGCAAAATTTCAGCGTAGAGCGCATGGGAGCAGAAAATTATGCTCCCCAGCAGTTGCACGAATTTTCACTTTACCTCGGTGGAGCGTGGTATCGTCTCGTTGCCAAGCAAGGAACCTACGACAACGCAGATCCTATAGGTGTGCTCGACGTAGATATTTCGAGTCGCTTAATTCTCGATGAAATTCTTGGTATTAAAGATTTGCGCACAGACAAGCGCATAGACTTTGTGGGCGGATTACGTGGATTAGACGAACTCAAGCGTCGCGTAGATAGCGGTGAAATGCGTATGGCTTTGGCGCTTTACCCCGTAACGATGCAGCAACTTATGAATATTGCCGACGCGGGTAAAATCATGCCACCAAAAGCTACATGGTTTGAACCCAAATTGCGCAGTGGTTTGTTCGTGCATACGTTCTAAATCTTCATACAGAATTGAAAGATTGAAAGCCTAAAATAGGAAACAATTACCATCGGAGTTGCCCCAAGTGTGGTTAGTAGCGCATTCAAATGATGCTGAAATCCACTTGGGGCAACTCCTATTTGATGCGGTTTTTTGAGCAAAAAAAGAGTGTTTGTAAGTGACAGAAAATCAAATGATTATGATGACTAAAATTATTAGTAACATATTTTAAATTATCTTACTAATA
>JAGBYW010000133.1 GCA_017628555.1 Bacteroidaceae bacterium
AAAGCACCAAACCCAAAAACCACACTAAAAACTCTACTACATTTTTGTAATTTAAAATAGGTTACTAATAATTTTCAGCAGGTCTAAAACACACTTAACCATCTCTGTAGCAAGGTTTTACGAAATCGAAAAATTGTGACAAAAATTTGGGTTGAATTAAACTTTTGCGGAGACTGCGGTCAGAAAAATTACTCACATTTGCATTTTCTGTGCAAAAAATCGGGGAATATTTTAGTCTCTTTTGCAAAATACTTGTAACTTTGCACACAAGAAAGGAGTGTGCGTAAATTTACGTATCGCACCCCTGCGTAACTCATAACCAAATTTCATTATGTCCATCTCAAAAACGCGAACTCGCCTTGTAGATTGCGCACGCGAACTCTTTGCGCGCAAGGGGTTTGAGGCTACCACAATGAACGATATTGCGGCCGCTTCAGGCAAAGGAAGACGTACGCTTTACACTTACTTCAAGAATAAGGAAGAACTGTATGAAGCGGTAATTGCTTCGGAGCTGGAGATTCTGTCGGAGAAGTTGGATGAAACTGCCAATCAAATTATATCTCCCGAGGAGAAAATCGTTGGCATCATCTACACCCACCTCTCCATGATTAAGGAGGTCGTTACGCGCAATGGGTCGCTACGCGCCGAGTTTTTCCGCGACATCAGAATGGTAGAACACGTGCGCAGAGCCTTTGACGAAGAGGAGCGCGCGGTAATTCGCCAGGTGTTGCAAGAAGGCGTTGACCGCAACATCTTTAAGATTGAGAGCATTCCCCTCGTGGCAGACATCATCCACTATGCCATCAAGGGCATGGAGGTGCCTTATATCTACGACCGCGTGGCGAAGGGACTTTCAAGCGAAGACAGCAAGCGCATCGTTTGCGACATTCTTGATCGAGTGCTCAAGTAACTCAGGACGGAGAGACGTATTTTCAAAAGATTTTTATTACCCTAACGAAAAAATATTAGTAAAATGGGACTTTTAACAGGTAAGACTGCCCTCATTACAGGTGCAGCACGCGGTATCGGTAAGGCTATCGCTATCAAATTTGCTCAGGAAGGCGCAAACATTGCATTCACCGACCTCGTTATTGATGAAAACGGCAAGCAGACAGAGACTGAAATTGCTGCGCTCGGTGTGAAGTGCGTAGGTTATGCCAGCAACGCAGCTGACTTCGCTCAGACAGAGGAAGTTGTAAATGCAGTAAAGGAAGAATTCGGACAGATTGACATTCTCGTAAATAATGCTGGTATCACTAAGGACGGCCTTATGATGCGTATGTCTGAAGCACAGTGGGACGCAGTAATTGCCGTAAACTTGAAGTCGGCATTCAACTTCATCCACGCTTGCACGCCCATCATGATGCGCCAGCGCAGTGGTAACATCATCAACATGGCTTCTGTAGTAGGCGTACACGGCAATGCGGGTCAGAGCAACTATGCTGCTTCTAAGGCAGGTCTTATCGCGCTTGCAAAGAGTATCGCTCAGGAACTCGGTTCTCGTGGCATCCGCGCAAACGCTATTGCCCCCGGTTTCATCGAAACAGCCATGACTGGTGCACTCCCCGAAGAAGTGCGTAAGGAATGGTGCGCTAAGATTCCCCTCCGCCGTGGCGGTCAGGTAGAAGACATTGCCAACGTAGCAACCTTCCTCGCATCAGACCTCTCAAGCTATGTAACAGGTCAGGTGATTCAGGTAGATGGTGGCATGAACATGTAAAAATGAGTGACACTATTATATAATATAGTGTGCCAAAAAATAGAGAGAACCGGACACCACGTCGGAACCGGTTCTTTCTCTTTTATTTATCCCTATTCACCCCACGGAAATGACTCCTCTTTACGAAGACAACCACATAATCATTGTCAACAAGGCGGCTGGCGAAATCGTTCAGGGCGATAAGACGGGAGACGTGCCACTGAGTGACATTGTAAAGGCGTATCTCAAAGAAAAATATGCAAAACCCGGAGAAGTTTTTCTTGGAGTCGTACACCGATTAGACCGCCCCGTAAGCGGAGTTGTAGTCTTTGCAAAAACAAGCAAGGCTCTGTCACGCCTCAACGAGATGTTTCGGAAAGGGGAAGTGCACAAAACTTACCATGCCGTTATTCCCAAATTGGCATCCCTTGTTGAAACCGAAAAACCTGTATTGCTCACGCATTTTTTAACGCGTAACGAAAAGCAAAACAAGGCGTACGCTTATACGAAAGAGGTGCCTGGAAGCAAGAAGGCAACACTTGATTATCAAGTTGTAAACACAAGCGACCGATATGCCCTACTTCAAGTAAACCTCCATACAGGTCGCCACCACCAAATCAGGTGTCAACTCGCTACTGCCTTAGCCCCCATAAAGGGCGACTTAAAGTATGGTTCGCCCCGCTCAAATCCCGATGGAAGTATCTGTCTGCACGCTCAAAAAGTAAATTTCATTCATCCCGTCTCCAAGCAAGAGATAAACGTCACCGCGCCCTACCCCACACTGCCCGTGTGGAGCATATTTTCCCACTAATCGCCTCTTTTTTTCAAGTCCAACGCACAAAAGTGCCAATTATTGCAAAAAATAGGGCTTTGGGCGAAAGTTTTTACTCAAAAATGTATTTGCATAATATAGAAATGACTATATTTGCACCAAATATCGTGCGCCCCTATTGCTTTTTGCAAACAACAGCCATGGGGACTTGGTATTTTAAATGAATTAGCAAACAAATTTTTAATCTCACTATTTACATTACAACTATGAAAAAGTTAATGTTGGCCCTCGCTTTTGTAGGTTTCGCAACAGCTGCTACAGCACAGGAAAATGTTCCCGTGAAGAAGCACAGCGTTTCTACTAACAGTTTCTGGTCAAATTGGTACGTAAGTGCTGGTGGTGCTTACAATGCTACTTACACATCACAGGAATTTGACGTAACTGCAAATCCTTTCACTCACAAGCGTGGTACTTTCAGCGGTAATCTCGCTCTCGGTAAGTGGTTTACTCCCGGTATCGGTTTGCGTACAGTTGCAGACTTCGGTTCTTTGAGAAATGTGTATGCTGACAACCACAGCGCTCACTCAACTGTAGGTTTCTTCCAGGTTCGCGAAGACGTTATGTTCAACTTGTCAAACCTCATCTACGGTTACAAGGAAAATCGCATTTGGAATGTTAGTCCTTTCGTAGGTTTCGGTTACATCCGTAACTTCTCTGATGACGCAGCTTCTTTCTCACTCAACGTAGGTATCCACAACAACTTCCGTTTGAACAAGCGCCTCTCTTTGTTTGCAGAACTCGGCTTCATGGCTTGCGGTGACGACGTTATCGGTGTAGGTGGTCAGAGCGGTAAGAACTTCGAATGCCGCGCTTGGGACAAGGTTGCTAGCTTGAAGCTCGGTGTTACATACCAGATTAGCAAGACTTGCACTTGGGAACACACTCCCGACCTCGCTGCTATCATGGCAATGAACCAGGAACAGATTGATGCTGTAAACGAACAGCTCGCTGCTGAACAGCAGGAAACAGAACGCCTCCGCGTGCTCCTCGCACAGGCTGAAGCTAAGGAACCCGAAGTTCGCATCGTTAAGGAAGTTGAATTCATCGGCACTTCTGCTTCTGTATTCTTCAACACAGAATCTGCACGTATCGCTTCTCGCAAGGACCTCGTAAATGTTAAGGAACTCGCTGACTACGCTAAGGCTAACGGTAAGACTATCGTAGTTACAGGTTTTGCTGACAGCAGAACAGGTGCTGCTGACTACAACCAGAAGCTCTCTGAAAAGCGCGCTAACACTGTTGCTAAGGAACTCGTTAAGATGGGTGTTTCTGAAGACAAGATTATTGTTAAGGCAGAAGGTGGTGTAGACGCTATTGCTCCTTACAGCTACAACCGTCGTGCTACAGTTAAGGTTCAGTAATTGACTTACAAGCAATAATATAATAAGAGTTGCGTGCTCATTGAGTGCGCAACTCTTATTTTTTTTTAGAACTAAAGGGGCAAAGATTGGCAGGAGTGAGAAATATTGGTATATATAAAAAGAGTCTAAACATTGCTGTTTAGACTCTTTGAGTTTTGTGCGACTGGAATGTATTATTCGCCGGGAACGATTGCACCTGAAGGACAAACGTCAGCGCAAGTACCGCAATCTACGCATGAGTTGGGGTCGATAGAATACTTTTCGCCTTCAGAGATTGCGCCAGAGGGACATTCGTCGATACAAGTACCACAAGCGATACAGTCGTCAGTAATTACGTAAGCCATAATTGTAACTTTTTAAGTGAGTGAATTGTTATGTAAATATGTTGTTGTCGTGTTTTGTACTTGCAAAGATACGCCGACTCGCTCAATAAACAAACTAAAACTTGTATTTTTTGAGTATCTTCCAGAAAGTTTTCTTGCCATCTCCCAGAATTGAGTTAATTTTGCAGGGTGAGAGAATAGCATACTACGAATATGCGTGATATTTTCTATGCTCACGCTGCGCTACTAACTTTAAAATCCACTTATGAGATACCTTTTTATCCTCCTCTCGTTTATAGTCGTCACGGTTTCGGCACAGGAACGCAAGGTGCAGAACAAACCTTTCATTGATGAGCGCCGCTTTCACTACGGTTTCTTCTTTGGCATCCACGACCAGGGCATAGAGTTTGAGAACAACGGTTATATCGACCCCGCCACTGGCGCTCAGTGGAGCGTGGAGAACGACAAGATGAATCTTGGTTTCACGGTGGGCGTACTGGGCGACTGGCGCATCAATCGCTATGTAGCGCTACGCCTACAACCTGCACTTCATTTCGGAAGTAAGCACCTAAGTTTTTACGATCATAGTTCGGGAAAGAAGGAGTCGCAAGACATGAAGTCGGCTTTGGTTTCACTTCCCGTAAACGTAAAACTTGCAGGACCTCGCTTTAATAATTATCGCCCCTACGTCATAGGGGGTATAAGCGCCAACTATGACCTTACGGCTAAGAAGCACACGCTGCTGCGCACTACTCCCCTCTCGTTCTGCATTGAGGCGGGCTTGGGATGCGACTTCTACCTGCCTTTCTTCAAGATGATTCCAGAACTGAAATTCAGTTTCGGACTTGGGGATATTTTAGAGAAAGACCGCAGCGACTTGCTTGACTCCTCTCAACTGGTTTATACGCAGAGCGTGAATAAGGCTACGATGAATATGGTGACCCTAACGCTTTATTTTGAGTAAGCGCTTTATGCGTGAAAGGATGGTTGTAATACGGCTGTCTACACCTATGTTTTTTCGCCCTATATCCATTGCGAAAAAAACTATATCTATTGTAGTGAAAATTATTAGTAACCTAAAAAAAATTATTAGTAACATAATTTAAAATAGGTTACTAATAATTTTAGGCATATCTAAGCAACTGATTATCAGAAGTATTCCGTGTTGAAAAATTGTTACATTTTTAGAGCCCATAACAGTTGCTGAAACGACTGCGTGCGATTGCCTTGAAAACGGGTAAGGGATGCGCAGCTAAAGAGCAGGCACACCCCTCAGGACAAAGCAGTCCGCATCATCTCGGTGAGATAATGCGGACTGCTTTTGCGTTTATCGCCACGGGCGCGGTTAATCCATGCGCACGGCCTTGGTTACATTTTCAATCTTGCGTAGGGCATCACACACCATGCGTATGTCTTCTGTGTTGTAAACTCCTAAGAGCAGGGTTCCTTCAAAGATGCCATCGTTGGTCTTCAATGTGATTTCCTTTACGAGATACTGCTGGAGCGTTTCGAAGCACTCTGCGATGCTGTGAAGCACCCCTCGTGCATCTACACCACGCACAAAAATGCGGGTATCAAAGTAGCGCACGCGTCCCATATTCCAAGAGCAGGCAATAATATTATTACCTTGTCGCGTCTTATGCTTGGTGGCTGTTTCACACTGGCGGCGGTGAATTTCAAGCGTTCCGTTTTCGGTAATGTAACCGAGGACGTCATCGCCTGGTACTACGCTACAACACGCGGGGAAGGTGCAGTGTTGCAAGACTTCTTCGTCGAGCGCAAGAATCTTCTTTTTATTAAGTCCCTTAACAAATTCACGCGTTTCAAGAGTTGCAACATTTTCAACTTCAGTTCCTTGCGCGGTCTCCTTAGGTTTGTTGAGGAACGTAAGCAACTTGCGCCAACCGTTGTTAGAGGTCTTGTCTGTCAAGCGGTCGATGGTTGCCTCAGAGAGTTCTACCTGCTTTTCTGCAACAGCTAAGAAGAGTTCGTCACGTGTGCGCAATCCGTGTTGCTTACACAGTTTCTCAACAATATTGGTGTTGTAAGAAATGTCGTGCTGTTCCAAAAATTCCTTCAGCAGTTCTTCGCCCTTCGCCTCCTTCTCACGGCGCTCACGGCGCAGGATGGCTTGGATTTTTCCGCGTGCTTTTGCCGACGTTGCGAAGTTCAACCATTCGGGTTGTACATGCTGTGTCTTCGACGTGAGGATTTCAATCTGGTCACCGCTCTTGAGTTGGTAACTCAAGGGTTCAAGTTTGTGGTTTACCTTAGCGCCGAAGCAATGGCTGCCGAGGAACGAGTGAATGGAGAAGGCAAAGTCGAGCACGGTGCTACCCGAGGGCATCGTTTTGATTTCTCCCTTCGGCGTAAACACTAAAATTTCCTGAGCGTAGAGGTTGAGCTTGATGGTATCGAGAAGGTCGAGCGTGTCGGGCTGAGGGTCGTCAAGAATTTCCTTGATAGAATTGAGCCAACCGTCGAGTTCGGATGCATCATACTCAGATCCGGGCGCTTTATACTTCCAGTGTGCAGCAAAACCCTGCTCGGCGATGTCGTCCATGCGGTCGGAGCGTATCTGCACCTCAATCCACTTACCATTACTACTCATAAAGGTGTTATGGAGCGCCTGATAACCATTTGCCTTAGGCGAAGAAAGCCAATCGCGGAAGCGTGTGGGGTGCGGACGATAGATGCTTGTCAAAGCGGCATAGATGCGGAAGCATTCGTTAATCTCCTCCTCACGGTTTTGAGGTTCAAAGACAATGCGGATTGCCATGATGTCGAAGACTTCTTCGAAAGAAACCTTCTTCGTCTGCATCTTTTTCCAAATAGAATACGGACTCTTGATGCGCGCCTTGATAGAATACTTACAACCCATCTTATCGAGCGCCTCGCGAATGGGAGGAATGAAACTATTAAAGTTGTCGTCGCGCTCCATCTGCGAGTCCTCCAACTTCTGCACGATGTCTTGATACGCCTCTGGGTGCTCGTACTTAAAACTCAGGTTTTCAAGCTCCGTTTTAATCTTATTGAGCCCCAGGCGGTCTGCAAGAGGCGCAAAGATGTACTGCGTTTCGCCGGCAATCTTATACTGCTTTGAAGGCAACATAGACTCAAGCGTACGCATGTTATGCACGCGGTCAGAAATCTTAATGAGAATCACACGGATGTCATCGCTCATCGTAAGCAGGAGTTTCTTAAACGTCTCTGCTTGTAAGGAAGCGCGGTCTCCGAATATTCCGCCTGAAATTTTTGTTACCCCTTCAACGATGTTGGCTACCTTTGGGCCAAACAAGTTACAGAGGTCTTCATTCGTATAGTCAGTATCTTCCTCCACGTCATGCAGCAGCGCCGCACAAATAGAGGTAGAACCCAATCCTATTTCTTCACACGCCACTTGCGCTACGGCAATAGGATGGAGAATATAAGGTTCGCCCGACAAACGGCGCACACCTTTATGCGCCTGCTTTGCAAAGTTAAATGCCTTAGTGATAATGTCTACCTTCCCTCTGTGATTAGAGGCAAGGTAGGTATCAATCAATTTTTGGAACGCAGCATTTATCAGGAGCTCGTCTTGTATTTCTTGGGGGGTAAGAGTTTTGTCGGACATAGTGTAGATTTTGTAAATAAACCTCTGACTTTGGGGAGTGCAGGGGCGTCCTAATAACAATTTATTAACCCTACTTCACGCGAAGGCGCTGACCTGCGCGAAGGTTGTTGTTCTTCATTCCGTTCAGGCGCTTGATTTTTGCCACCGTAGTGCGGTTGCGCTTTGCAATAGCCCCGAGGTTATCGCCCTTACGCACTTTGACGTAAACGGGTTTTGCCTGTTGCGCTTTGGCTACTGCCTTCTCGTCAATCGTCACCGTAGCGCGACGCTTAAAGAGGTCGGTAGAACGATGATTATATACGCTGTCACCCAGGTCGATAAAGGTGAGCAACTTATCTTGCGGCAAGCGCAAGGCATAGGGTTTCACGTTGCCGGGAATAAGGTCTTTCTTAAACTGCGGATTTAAGGCACGCAACGCCTCCTTGTCTATATCGCAAAGTTCAGCCACCTGATCGAAGTGCAGACTCTTCGTTATCATCACCGTGTCTGTAACCTCGGGGAATGCCGTACGCAGGGGCTCAATCTGGTGTTGGCAATAATAATACATGGCATAGTTAGCAGCAATAAATGCCGGCACATAACCGCGCGTCTCTGTGGGCAGATAGGGATAAATCTTCCAATAATCGGTCACACCCTCAGCGCGATGAATCGCCTTATTGACATTGCCAGGACCGCAGTTGTAAGCGGCGATCACAAGGTTCCAGTCGTTGTAAATATCATAGAGGTCCTTCAGATAGCGCACCGCCGCCCAAGTAGACTTCACCGGGTCTTGACGCTCATCTACAAGACTATTGACCTCAAGGTCATAACGCTTGCCCGTAGTCAGCATAAACTGCCACAAACCTACCGCCCCTGCCTTACTGCGTGCCGTTGGGTTGAGCGCAGATTCAATTACGGGGAGGTATTTCAACTCCAGGGGGAGTCCGTATGCCTCAAGCGCTTCTTCAAACAAGGGGATGTAGAAATTACCTGCCGCCAAGCAGAAGCTAATCGTACGGCGATTGCCACCTGTGTAGCGCTCGATGAACTCCTGAACGACATTGTTGTAAGGCAATTCCATCACCGCAGGAATGCGACTCAGGCGCTCGGCATAATCCTCGGGAGTGAGGTTTGAAAGGTAAACAGGCGTGTTTACACTTGTCTCGGGGAAGAGATACTGACGCGCATTCCACTGCATCATCAGTGAGTCTACGCTCAGCATCATCCCTTCGGGAAGGCCAATTTGTTCGTCTGCGCCAATGGCTTCGTCGTGAACGGTAATCACCTCCGAATGTTGCGCCACGAGGGGGGCACAACTTGCCATCGAAGCCAGGAGCAAACTAAGGAATTTATTCTTAAATGACATCTTTAATATAGTATCTATTTTGGGGTGCGGAAGGGGTGAAAAATGCGTCGGCTTAAAATTCGCCGCAACCTATTGAATTACAGCAAATTCCACTCGTTCTAAAACGCAGGTTATTTGGGGTCAAAATTATTAGTAATGTATTTTAAATTATGTTACTAATAATTTTTTTTAGGTTACTAATAATTTTTACGAAAATAGGTATAGTTTTTTTGCCTATTATTTTCAGGCAAAAATCCCCTATTTTTTCACCCCAAAAATCACGTATTCGGGTTAAAATTTAAAGGAGCAACTCACGCCGTACGACTGCTTTTGCATGCGCATGTCTTGTGGGTTGGTATTTATCACCGTCGGTTCGAGCTGCAAGGAGAGGTCGGGCGTAATATCAAACTCCGAGAGCTGCGCATCTACGTAGGCGTCAACTACGGAAAGGAGGTAAACGCCCGCAAAGCAGAAGACGGAGAGGTCGCGCCAGCGGCGGTAGCGATTTTTGCGGTTCTTAAAAATCTCCTTATAGCGGTCTTCCCTGCCCGTAATATCATAGTTGGGGGGCAAGAAGTCCTTGTAACTCTGCGTAGCGGGATTGTCGTCCATAATGTCGAGGTAGGCCTGCGAATAGTCGCTATACATCTGCTGGTTCCAAGTAAAGGCATACGCACATCCCAAGAATCCGCCGTAAACGAGGGGCAATTTCCAATACTTTCGGTTGTAGATTTGCCCCGCTCCGGGAATGACCAATGCCAACCAAAGGGCGCGCTGAGGGTCGGGCACAAACTGCGCGCGCTTCAACTGGCGCTGCTCCTTTTTCAACTGCTTCTCATTCAGGGGAAGCAGCAGGTTGATGGTATCAATCTTTACCGTATCCGTGATAGGCGCAACAGACGTTAGAGTGTCTGTTTCAAGCGCCACCAGATCAGTATGCGAAGCTACGGAGTCCGCCACCGTCAGCGGGCGCGCTTGAATATCAAAAAGACGCGCTTGCGCCGACACCTTTTGAGCGCCGACGCAGCAGAGTATGAGGATGATAAGCGTAAATAGTCGTTTCATATATTCCATGACAGAGCTCAACCCTTCATTCTATCAAAGAGTTCGATGATTCGTGTCAGTTCTTCCTCGTTGTCAAAGGGGATGCTGATTTTGCCCTTCCCTTGTTGCGAACAGGTCATCTGCACCTTGGTCTTGAAAAAGTCAGAGAGGCGGGTCTTCAACACCTTAAATTCTTCGGGGAGCAAGACCTTCTTGTCCTGAAGTGTGCGCTTGCCGCTCTTCACCGCCTCGCCGGCGTTAATCTGCGCCACCATTTCTTCAATCTGACGCACAGAGTACCCCTTTTCTACAACCTCCTTGAAAAATTTCACCTGCATCGCTGGATCAGCAAGCGAAAGGAGCGCACGGGCATGCCCCTTGTCGATCTGACGATTCTTTATCGCCATCTGAACTTGGGCGGGGAGTTTCAAGAGTCTCAAGGTATTGGCAATCGTAGCACGATTCTTGCCAATCTTTTCGCTCAACTCTTCCTGCTTCAAGTTGTAGCGCTCAATAAGGTGCTGGTATGCCAACGCCACTTCGATGGGGTTCAACTCTTCACGCTGAATGTTTTCCACGAGTGCCATCTGCATCATATTCTCATCGTCTGCCGTACGAATATATGCCGGCACGCGCTGAAGACCCGCCATCTGCGACGCACGCCAACGGCGCTCACCCGCAATAATTTGGTAGCGGTCATCACTGAGTTTGCGTAGCGTGATGGGCTGAATGATGCCGAAGTTGCGAATAGACTCTGCCAATTCCTCAAGTGCCTTCTCGTCAAACTCACGACGGGGTTGGTTAGGATTTGCCTCAATCTGCGAAATCGCCACTTCGCTGATAGACGAAGAACCACTCGTTTCCACCTCTTCATGAGTAGAAATGAGGGCGTCCAATCCGCGACCGAGAGCCGTATATTTCTTCTTGATTGCCATAAGCAAGAGTGTCTAATTTACATTTGGTTCTTACTGATAATCTCCTTTGCCAAAGCCAAGTGATTCTTCGCACCTGTAGAATCTGCGTCATACAGAATGACGGGCAGACCATGAGAAGGCGCCTCCGAGAGTTTCACATTACGCTGAATGACGGTCTTAAACACCAATTCCTGGAAGTGGCGCTTCACTTCGTCATAAATCTGGTTGGCGAGACGCAGACGCGAGTCATACATAGTCAGCAAGAAACCCTCAATAGAGAGTGAGGGATTAGTCTTGCGCTTGATAATACGAATCGTATCAAGCAACTTTGAGATTCCTTCAAGCGCAAAATACTCACACTGCACAGGAATAATCACAGAGTCTGCTGCCGTCAACGCATTGACCACCATCAAGCCCAACGAGGGAGAGCAGTCGATGAGAATGTAGTCATAGTCGGCCTTGATAGGTTCGAGAACATTCTTGAACACACGCTCACGGCTTTTAAAATTCAGCATCTCGATTTCCGCACCCACCAAGTCGATGTGTGAAGGAATGATGTCGAGATTTTCTATATCGGTAGTGTAGATTGCTTCTCTCACATCAATCTTGTTGACCAAGCATTGGTAAATAGAAGCATCAATCTGACTCAAGTCAACTCCCAACCCTGACGAAGCATTCGCCTGGGGGTCGGCATCAATGAGCAACACTTTCTTTTCAAGCGTAGCCAACGACGCCGCAAGATTCATCGATGTGGTAGTTTTTCCCACACCGCCCTTCTGGTTCACTAAAGCAATAATTTTTCCCATTCTTTTCAATTTAGGAGTGCCTCAAAACGCCGTAGCACGGACACTCTTATGGATTTTGCAAAGATACTTATTTTTTCTTATAGCACCCCTCGCTTAAAGAATAAATTATTACTTTTGCGAAAAATATTTTAAGGTATTAATTCAAACACTACTTTCCTAACACATGCGCCCCCTCATCCTTATTTCAAACGACGACGGTTACACCGCTAAAGGCATAAATTTTCTGATTGAAGCGCTCCGCCCTCATGCGGATATTTTCGTAATGGCTCCCGATGGTCCGCGCTCGGGTGGCAGTTGTGCCATAACTTCGGCATCCCCCTTGCGCTACCGCAAAATTCGCGAAGAAGAAGGTCTCAGTATTTACGCCTGCACCGGCACTCCTGCGGATTGCATTAAAGTCGCACTCAACGAATGTTTGACGCGCAAACCTGACCTCGTTTTGGGAGGTATCAATCACGGCGATAATTCCGCGGTAAACGCCCACTATTCCGGCACAATGGGCGTGTGTTACGAAGGCGCTATGGCGGGTTTCCCTTCCATTGCGTTCTCGCTTGACAACCACAGTTCGGAAGCAGATTTCACGCCCCTCCGTCCCTACCTTGTAGACATCACTTTGAAGGTGCTCAAAGAGGGACTTCCCGCCTTCTCATGCTTAAATGTAAATTTCCCCAACACCTCTGAATTTAAAGGTGTTAAAGTTTGCCGCATGGGCAAGAGTCGTTGGGTAAAGGAGACGCACAAGTGCTTCCACCCGACTACGAATCAGCCGTATTTGTGGCTCGTGGGCTACCGCGAAAACCTTGAACCCGAAGCGACCGACACCGACATTTGGGCGCTCGATAACGGTTACGTTGCCGTAACCCCCGTCACCCTCGACGTAACAGACTACAAGTTGCTGGGAAGTTTTAGTTTTTAATAAACAAGTTTACAGGTGCGAGTAGACAAAATGGATTGCGGGAATAGAGGAGAAACCTCCCGCTTTCAGTTTTACTCTTTTAGCTTTACTCTTTTATGAAATACTTCCTCATCGTAGGCGAAGCCAGTGGCGACCTCCATGCCGCCCACCTCATGCAAGCGATAAAAAATACCGACCCGCAAGCAGAATTCCGCTACTATGGCGGCGATGAAATGCAGCGGGTTGGCGGCACACTTTTGTGCCACTACAAGCACCTCGCCTACATGGGTTTTATCCCCGTTCTGCTCCACCTGCGCACCATTCTCAAAGGCATGGCGCGCTGCAAGCAGGAGATTGCCGCGTGGCGCCCTGACTGCGTCATTTTGGTGGACTATCCGGGCTTCAACCTCAAGATTGCGAAATTCGTTAAGGCGCAAGCCATCTGCCCTGTCTACTATTACATCTCGCCCAAGATTTGGGCGTGGAAGGAGCACCGCATCAAGGACATCCGCGCTACGGTGGACCGCCTCTTCTCCATACTCCCCTTTGAGGTTGACTTTTTTGAGAAGAAGCACCACTACCCTATTTCCTATGTGGGCAATCCTACGGTAGACGAAATCAGTCAGTTCCGCTCTGCCTACCGCGAGACGAAAGAGGATTTCTGCCTTAAAAACTCCCTCGCCCCCAATCGTCCCATCATTGCCCTACTTGCAGGCAGCCGAAAGCAGGAGATTAAGGACAACCTCTGCATGATGTGTGAGGCCGCCGCACCTTATGTTGAGCAGGGTTACCAACTGGTGTTAGCGGGTGCACCTGCAATTGCGCAGGAGTATTACGACCGCACTTTGAGCCGATTAAATTGGAGCGAAGACCAACTTCCCCGCATCGTTCGCGGACAGACTTATCCCCTACTCTCACATGCCACTGCCGCACTGGTTACATCGGGCACCGCAGCGCTTGAAACGGGACTCTTCCGCGTGCCGCAAGTGGTTTGTTATTACACTCCCGTGGGCAAACTCATATCCTTCCTCCGCCGCCACCTCTTGAAGGTGAAATACATCTCCCTGGTCAATCTCGTAGCTGGGCGTGAAGTCGTTCCCGAACTCGTTGCTGACGGCATGAACCTTCCCAACCTTCACCAACACCTCACCTCCATCCTCCCCGGCGGAACTGCCCGAGAAGCACAACTTAAGGGGTACGAAGAAATGGCGGAAATCCTTGGCGAACCCGGTGCGCCCGAACGAGCGGCAAGGGAAATGGTGAAACGATTACAGAAATAATCCCCCTGCAATCCCTTTTAGACTTTCCCACTCCCCACCACAAACAGAAACATCCTCAACGCCCGAAAAGGCATTGAGGATGTTTCTGTTTTAACTCCCTAATAATTCTAATTATCAAGGGGATAGATAAAACTAAACGGCATTTAGTTTTTCCCATCAAAGATTACCACACATTCATCTCCGACAGCAAAATCAACGAGTCACTAAAAGATATTTCTCCCTACCCACCATATCATAATTATCCCGAAACACCCCCAAATCACCCTTGTACTGTTTAGCGAGTTGTGGAATTTCGGATACTTCCGTGCCACACTTTGTGCAACAAGAAGCAATATGACAAAAGGAATCGAGACTACAAGAAGGGCATTGTGGGAAAAGGCTGCAACAATATCGCCATGAAACAAATCATGTATCGCCCGCTGAGAACCACACCCCGGACACTCCCACCCCGTAAGTTGCAGGAAGAGGCATTTAGGGAAGAAAGCATACTGCTCTGGGTTAAACTGCGAGTAGATCCACACAGCCAACGCACAAAGCAGTATGCTTCCTAAAATTACAAACTTATTTCGGTGTCGCATTAAGCGTTTATGCCATGGATGCCACTGATGCGAAGACAACCACCATGTAAATAACGTACAATACTACACCTGCGAGACCTGCAAACAAAGCATACTTCGCCCATTTACCAGCATCTTCACTCAAACGCTTAGCTTCAGCATGATTACCTGAAGCGAATGCCGAACTAACGCCTGAAGCCTTGACAATAGCAACGATTCCCAAGGGGAGACAGCAGAAAATAGTAGCGAGAATCGCCTCTACCAAATAAGTTTTTGGACAAATGTTTGAATTCATAACTCTTATTTTTAATTGTTAAACTTATATATAATTTCTATCGGTCAAGCATTATTTTTAAGATGCTAATTCCAATGTAGAAAAGGACTAAAACAAACCCTGTCACAAAGCCCGCAATGAGCCACGTCTTTGCTTTTTCAGAATACTTGTTAGCTTCATCAAATCTGCCTGTTCTGTATAGACTTTCCACCTGACTGGAGAACACTATCGCGATAGCGCCAAACACCTGGCAGCACAAGAGCGTAACCAATATGGATTCCACCAACCATGTTTTAGGCATAGGATATTCCGCACACTTCTTTTTGTTTAGCGCCTCCTTAATATCCTGAAAACTTCCAGCAATTTTCCATTCCGCACCGCCTTCTTGCATCACAATACTCTGTTCTGTAGCGCCTAATTCCAACAATGCTTCAACGGTATAAGGACCTTTTTTCTCCTCGCCCAGCAAGATGTAATAAAGCATAACTTGTCTTAAAAAATCAAGGTTTCAATATGGGAAAAACTTGCACAAAGAAACTGCTTTTTTAACAAAAATAAACACCAATACCGTATCCTTATCGGACACGTATCCATTTTGGAAACACACTATCGGATTTATCAAAAAAAGGATGTGACAAAGCTATGCAACTATGCTTTATCAACAGCGCCCTGCCGCTCATACTCAGCTGAAATCAAGGCAAATAAATTAACGCTTAGGATATTAGACGCTCGCCAAAGTAGTTCAGCATCAAGATTTTCCTTACGAAAGATTTTATATGCGTTGGGGCGCGTACAACACAATTCTTGGGCAAACCAAGTTACGGTTTTCCCCTTTTCATGTAGCGCCTGTTCTAAAATCTTGCCAATGTGGACCATCGTAAATCGTGATGCCACAGCCCCATGGTGTTGTGTTGAGAAATTAACATAAAAAGACGTGGGGCTGAATCCACTTATCCCACTATCAGGCTCTCGCATTGCCCTCCATCAAGGATAAGCAACGCAGCAAGCCCACGTCGTGAGATATTATACACCCCTAAGGCACAAGAGAATTGCACCTATGTGTGAGAATAATACACTCAACGTGGACGTCGTTGCCGTATCTTCTTGATAGAATTCAAATTTGCGAGATTTGATAGTAGAAGATAACGCTTGAAAACGTCCTTTCTTTTATGTGCGAACACCAACCCACAATCGAAAGTCTGTGGTTGGAGTCGCGACAAAGTTAATCATTACAACTGAATCAACAAAATTATTAACTCTTCAAGAAAGACTGCCCTTCTTAAAAGTCTGCACCACATTCCTTTCGGAGATAATATAGAATTTGCCCCAAGTAGAAGTTTCAGGATGCTGAAAGCGTCTAAAATTCTCTTTAGCAATTTCTATATTACCTCCCCCAAAAACAAACTTTTCTTGATTATCAAGGGGTTGCACTATTTCCCGCCCCATGAAATCGTTAGAAACGTGGAAATAATGGGTTGTGGTTCGCGTATATTTACTCGAGTGAGGCTTTGGTTGGAAAATCTGAAGTCTCAGACCAAAAATTGCAACCTTGGAAAGGGATTTTTGAAAAATCATGTCCGAAAACTTTAACTTTATTTAAGAAAAATTAACACGCATAATAGACCTGCGAAAAATTAAAAGTAACCTTTTTAAAATTGTTAGTAACCTAAATTAAAAAAGGTTACTGATAGTTTTCACGAAGTCCCTTGTAATGGGCGAAGTATGAGATTTGGATTTTACTGATAATCAAGAGAATACAAAAGAGGCATTACCCGCACGGATAATGCCCCTATTTCTGCACTGCAAAGATAATATAGTTTTTGGCGAAATGCAAATCGCGATTTTTAGGGCGGGAGTTGGGGCGGGCGGGAGTTGTGCGAAAAATTAAGACAAAGAGGGGTGAGGCAATGAGAGGGAGATGGCGCGGTTTTGCTACGGTAGTAGTAGCAAATTTACTGGTAAACGATAGGTAATGATATATGAAATGCTACTTTTAAGTAAACATCTATATCTCCCCTCCCCTTTTCGCTCCACGATGTCCCCAATTATTTCCCCCTTCAGCCACTTACTTCATGCCACTCCCTTTATACATAAAACTAATCGGCGTTTAATTCAAAAAGTTCGGCATTTAGTTTTAACTAATCGGCACTTGTTTTTTAGAAATTCCCAGATTGATTCTCCACTTACCGTTATGCTTATCTATTTTCCTCTTTCACATGTAGTTAAGGCAGACACAAATAAGCAAAACGCCTTGCTCTTTGTCAACACGACA
>JAGBYW010000134.1 GCA_017628555.1 Bacteroidaceae bacterium
CTAACTCCTCACTAATGAAAGCCCCGCAAGGCATCTTTACTCTTTACTCTTTTATCTTTACTCTTAAAATAAACGAGCATGTTGCAAATTGAAATAGACGCAGCCTCTGGTTTTTGCTTCGGCGTCACCACAGCCATCGGAAAGGCTGAGGAGGAACTCACACACAGCGATTCGCTCTACTGCCTCGGTGACATTGTGCACAACGAGCGTGAGTGTGACCGCCTGCGCGACCTGGGATTGCAGACCATCAACCACACCACCTTTGGCGAACTCCGCGGCGGGAAGGTCTTGCTTCGCGCTCACGGCGAACCGCCCAAGACCTACAAGCAGGCGGAGCAGAACAACATCGAAATCATCGACGCCACCTGCCCCGTAGTGCTCCAGTTGCAGCGCCGCATCAAGAAGAAATACGACAGCCCCGACCGTCCGCTCATCGTCATCTACGGCAAGCGCGGACACGCCGAGGTGCTCGGACTCGTTGGGCAAACCAACGGCGAAGCCATCGTGATTGAAAACCTTGAGGAGGCGGAGTCGCTGGACTTTACCCGAAACATCTGCCTCTTCTCGCAGACTACGAAATCCCTCGAAGGTTTCCAGCGCATCGTGGAATACATTACGGCACACATACAAGCGCCTGCCACGTTTGAATACTTCGACACCATCTGCCGACAAGTGGCAAACCGATTGCCCAACATCCGCGAATTTGCAGCGCGTCACGACGTCATCATCTTCGTGTGCGGACTGAAAAGTTCGAACGGCAAGGTGCTCTACGAGGAATGCCGAAAGGTCAATGCCCACAGTTACATGGTAGACGAACCTCAAAGCATCGACGCACGATGGTTTGAAGGCGCAAAAAGCGTAGGTATTTGCGGAGCCACCAGCACCCCGAAATGGTTGATGGAGGCCTGCAGAGACGCCATTCAGAAGTTGCAATAAAACACCGCAAACCCTTGCCCGAAAAACTATATCTATTTTCGTAAAAATTATTAGTAAGAAAAAAAAAATTATTAGTAACATATTTTAAATTATCTTACTAATAATTTTCACCCTCGTAAACCCTTGATTTTCAGATAGGTTTTTCAGGGCGAAAAATAGGGGTTCGGGAGTGCGAAAACTTTTGTTAAAAATCGTTTTTAGGTCTCAACCGTTTGCCGTAACTTTGCAGTAGCAAAACATTACTCACTAACATATTAAAGTAGGTCTTTGCGGCACGCGCTGCCCAAAGGCAATGAATGTTATGAAACTTATCGAACAACTTGTAGCACGTGCGAAGGCTGATAAGCAGCGCATCGTGTTGCCTGAAGGTACGGAAGAACGCACCCTCAAGGCTGCCAACCAACTCCTTACTGACGGAGTGGCTGACCTTATCCTTATTGGTAACCCCGCAGAGATTGCAGAAAAGTCTGCAGAATGGGGACTTGGTAACATCAACAAGGCAACTATCATTGACCCGCTTAACCACCCCAAGCAAGAAGAGTATGCACAGCTTCTCGCAAAGCTCCGCGAAAAGAAGGGCATGACCATCGAGCAGGCGCGTGAATTGGTGAAGAATCCCCTCTACCTCGGTTGCCTTATCATCAAGGCGGGCGACGCTGACGGTCAGTTGGCAGGTGCGCAGAATACCACTGGCGACGTGCTCCGCCCCGCACTTCAGATTATCAAGACTACTCCCGGCATCACTTGCGTATCAGGTGCGATGCTCCTGCTTACTATCGCTCCTGAGTGTGGCGACAACGGCGTGCTCGTAATGGGCGACGTAGCCGTTACTCCCGTACCCGATGCTAACCAGTTGGCACAGATTGCCGTTTGTACCGCTCAGACCGCAAAGGCTGTTGCAGGCATCACGCCCCGCGTAGCAATGCTCAGTTTCTCTTCTAAGGGCTCTGCAAAGCACGAAGACGTAGACAAGGTAGTTGAAGCTCTCAAGATTGCACGTGAGATGGATCCCTTCCTCATGATTGACGGTGAGCTTCAGGCTGACGCAGCGCTCGTTCCTGCTGTAGGTCAGAGCAAGGCTCCCGGTAGTCCCGTTGCAGGTGCTGCTAACGTGCTCATCGCTCCCCGCCTTGAAGTGGGCAACATCGGTTATAAACTCGTTGAACGCCTTGGTCACGCTACCGCCATCGGTCCTATCCTCCAGGGTATTGCTCGCCCCGTAAACGACCTCTCACGCGGTTGTTCTATCGACGACATCTACAAAATGGTTGCTATTACTGCCAACCAAGCTATTGCTGCTAAGGCACAGGGATAATACTCCCACACATACATATATTAAATATGCGAAACACCCCAACGGATGTTTCGCATATTTTATGGGAGAAAAAACAAGCAGGAAAACCAATACGGCTTTCCTGCTTGTTTATATATTACCAATAACGACGACCACTATAACTACATCAACACTTCCAAAATCTGATTGGCAATTCTGTTGTTCGGATCAAGTATAAGCACCTGTTCAAGATACTTCATACATTCGTCATCATTGTCTGTTTTAAAATAATACACCATCAAATACTGAGCGCAAATCTTTCGTCGAGCATCGAACATACTACTTTCAGGAAGAAGTTCCAATGCCTTTTCATAGTACGTTTTAGGTTTCTCTTCAGCTTCCTGGGGATTTAAAATCCATAACTGTGCACGTTGGAACCAGGGCATATACACAACTAATTCCTTGGTATATCCGTCAAGTTTTCCATTTTCCATAGCCACGGCAATTTGCTCATAAAGCGAATCCGCCTTCTCAATATACATCATCTGATTTATAGAATCCGTTCGACTAATTTTCTGGTATAAATCCGCCAAACTCATCTGGTCACGCCACGTAGCTGAGTCCCCCATTATCTCTAAGTATTGCGTGAAATAAGGGATACCCTCCTCACCTCTTTGTAACTCGGCATACAAATCCTTAATACCCGACAAGAGCAACAATGTCAAACCCTTATTTTCCTTAACAGAATCAACGGCCAATTTTTGTGTGTGATTAGGCAGGTAAGTATCTGAAACAACAGCTAACTTTTTGTTGAGGGAGTCCACTTCGGCAGAATCACTCGCCAATTTCATTGCAGCATTGATGAGTTGCACATATTTAACATCTTCCTGGGGCATACGCTTGTCGCCACGTAATGCCATGTGCTTTTCTTTGTAGGGAATTGCCTTACTGGGAAGTTTCAGAGAATCGTTATAAACATCTATGATATTATTATAGATTTTTATAGAGTCGGGGATATTAGCAAGAATCTGTTCATAGAACGGGATTGCTTCCTGATACTTTTTCTGCCAAAGCTCTAATTGGGCAGAATAGAAATAGTCATTGAACTTATAGATAGAGTCGGGGAACTGCTTCGATGTAACATACGAACGACTCTGTCTGGCGAGTTCATAATTTCCATTAAACAAGTCACTTGAGAAAATGTAGTAATGCATCAAGCGCTGCTGATACATGTCTGGTGCCACCTTAAGGTCAAGAGCAAGTTTCGCAATTTCGCGAGCATTGTTACGAAGCACTGCACGCAAACTGTCGTTTTCCTTATGACGAGGGTCTAATTGTCTTTCCCACATCGTAAATACATATCGCTGGCAGGCACGATACTCCAAAGAACCTTCCTCTCTGGGCGCAGCGTCAAAGTATTTTTTGTAACTATCAATAGCCTCTGCGCGCAATGAATCTTTCCAGGGACCATAAGTTTCATGAGTTGATCGACTGTAGTAGATATCCCCAATATGCTTATATGCATTGTATTCACCGGGATTTAAAGTGAGCAACTTCTTATAGTTTTCAATCGCAAAATCTTGGCGAATAAATTTGTTAAGATACGCCTTACGGTTAAAGGCTAACAAGTCATTTTCATCAAGATAGTTTACTTCATCATAGAAGTTTGCAGCATTACCATAGTCTTCTACCAATTCTGAAACTTCAGCACAAAACAACAAGGTATAACGCATTGTGGGCGCCTTGTCCATTTCTACAATTTTGTCCCTAAACAATACAGCAGCCTTTTCTGAGCGGTTTTGCACAAAGTAGTGACCTACAGAAACGAGTCCGTCCACACGCTGGCGGAAAGGCTTTTTCATAATGGTATCCATAAGGACTACCAACTGGCGGCTTGCCTTTGCATTGTCGGCATTCTTTACCGACAACAAATAGTCGTCGGCCATATCCTTAAGTTTAGAACTCAATTCAGGAACCTCATAATCAAGTCCTCTAAACTTCTTAGCTTCCGCTTTTTCAAGAGCATCTTCAGGTTCATCATTATTCTCTTGTGCACACACAGGAACCGCATAAGCGAACACACCCATGAGCACGAGTAGGAAAGAATAAATTTGCTTCTTCATTATAGTGTTTGTGTTTTATAAATTCTACTAAGATACAGGGAAAAGTGCACACACTTCTCCCCTTTAAGCGTACAAATTTAGCAACAATTACTCAGATTATAAAACATTTAGGATAAAAAAACGCACTACATAAAAAGTCGCGCTCCTTATATGGCATATTTATAAAGTGAGGTAGACATTACAAGAAGTTATGCCCTACGCACACCACCCAAGAGACACTGCACAAATAAAAAAAGAGGACTCACGCACAGAGCACAAGTCCTCATTTATATAGGATATAAAGTTCTTTGCTATTGAAGGATAAAGCGTACTGGCACAGTAAACCACTTACGCACAGGTTTCCCATCAATCTTTGCAGGCTTAAATTTGGGGAGTGACTTAATCAAGCGGACAGACTCTTTGTCGCAATCAGGCGATAGCGACTTAGTGATATTAACGTCTCCCACACTACCATCTCGCTCTACAACGAAACGCAAAATCACCATACCCTGCAAATTAGTTTCCAACGCAGAAGCTGGATATTTCACGTGGTTTCGGATGTACGTTAAGAGTCCGACGTGTCCACCGGGAAACTCTGCTTCCTCTTCTGCCACCTCATAAATTTTCCCTTGCGCCGTCTCAGATTTTACGGACTGCACTTCTTGCGAAAGTTGCGAAGGTTGCGAAAGTTCTGCCCCATTTTTACTTGTAGAGCAACTTACTATAAGGGGAAGGGCCAATAAACAAAGGCCAAGATGTTTTAACATTTTCATCATTTGCACGCATTGTTATATTGAGACAATCATGTAGGAGTCGTCCCAAGGTTAAGGTTAGCAATTATTGGGTATGTACGGACGCACGGCGCGTGCGTCCTAAACATATACGAGGGCGTGATTGAAGTTCGTAGGATACTCCCAATGATGAGGACGCACGCGCCGTGCGTCCGTACCAGTCAAGTAGGAGTCCGCTTGAGGTTTCGAGGGGTATAGGTGTTTACTATTAGTAATGCATCTCACTATTGCAGACTGAAGCGCAGGGGAAGATTGAACCATTGACGAACAGGACGCCCCTTTGACATTGCTGGTTTAAATTTGGGAAGTCCTCTAACTACTCGAACAGCATGTTTATCACAAGATGGTGAAAGAGATCTGGTTACCTGAATTTCTCCAATACTTCCATCACGCTCTACGGAAAAGCGCAACATTACAATCCCTTGCACATTCTTCTTTCTTGCAGCAGCCGGGTATCTTACATGTTCTTTGATATACTTTAAAAGTGCTTCTTGTCCACCAGGAAACTCTGCGGGTGTATCTATGACGTCATAGATTTCATCCTGAGTTCCCGCTGTTGCCAAGTTTATACCATCTTGTGAAGTAGCGGATGACTCCACACTCTTTTTTGTTGTAGAGCAACTTGCAACAAAAACCAAGAGTAACACAGAGCAGCAAAGCAGGAGCTGGAACACACCAAATTCATTCTGTTTTTTCATAGCATGAAATATAAGATTTAACTCCTACTCTATTCGTTTGGTTTTTCGGATGCCACCATTATTGCTCCTTCGTTATCAATCTGTTATTCTTGTATCGCGCACTTGCACCTGACTGTAAGGTAGCAGTTGCGAACCGTTGCATATTATCAACTGACCAGGGTTTCCCTTTACGTAATAGTAGAAATTTTTTACGAGCGACTGACGGCGCGGATCGGAAGTGATTACATAGAGCGAGCGCACGAGGGGATAATCGCCCGTAGCTATATAATATTGGTAGGGACGGAAATAATCTGCCTCCTGACCGCCCTTCTTGCTGACCATCATCACGTTTACATCAAGGTCGTAGAAACTCTTGATGATGCTATCCTGACGCAACCAGTCAACACCTACTACGGCAATGACATCCTTGTTTTCGCGTGCCGCCTGAATAGCTTCAAGGTTGCCCCCCTGGGCATAAAGATTGCCGCCCAACTTTTTGCTTTCGCAAAGCGAGTCGGTCATGTAGCGCACAGTGCTGGAACGCGAATTATCAAATACCACCTTGATTTCGCCCTTCTTCTGACCACGCTCTAACTGTTCCCAACGCGTAATCTTGCCCGAGATAATATCGCGCAATTCATCCACAGTAATAAGCGTATCGGGGTTGTCCTTGCTTACAACCAAGGCAATAGCGTCGGTAGCAATAATGGACTGCAACACGTGACCCACCTTCTGCTTCACAATTTTCTTTTCCACATCCGTGAGTTTGCGCGTCGCCACACAGCAACGTACGCTGTCGTCGAGGAGCATGTGAATCGCAGAGTCCTCTGTAACATAATAAGGCTTCATATTCGCCTCAATATACTTCATGTTAAACTGCTGAACAGCCTCAGATAAGATAGGCTTAAAAGTTTCATCAATGGCGATTTCTACGTCATATTCCTGAAGCCAATTACCAGTCTTTTTTTCTTCTCCACACGACGTAAACGCAAGCACGAGCAACGCAAGGAGGGGGTAAACAAACTTTTTCATTTTGCGGATAGATTTATTTAAATGAGTCGTAAACTGCTGAGCAAAGGTACAACTTTTTTGCGGAGTGAGTTCGCATTTTGGCGACAGTTTCTCACGATTTTTAGAGGGCAAAATTAGGGTTGTCGAAAATGTAGAAAAATTGAGACAAAACAAGCCACACATCCTACTGATTTTATGACAGATAGCAATAACCACAACACTCCTAAGAACACCCCTGTTATTTACCCTCAAAATTATTAGTAACATATTTTAAAAAAGGTTACTAATAATTTTTTTTATGTTACTAATAATTTTTACGAAAATAGATATAGTTTTTAGAGGCATAAAAACGGGGGCAAAAAGCAGTGATTTTTTGTCTCAAAATTTCGCAATATTTACCCAAACAAAAGCGAGACTCCGAATTATCGAAGTCTCGCCTTTATTTAGGTTTGCGCCAAAGCGCAGTCCTTACGATTACTGGATAATGAAGCGTACAGGAACTGTGAACCACTTACGTACGGGGCGACCACTCTGCTTAGCAGGGATGAAGCGGGGGAGTGACTTAACCACTCGGATAGCTTCGCGGTCACATTCTGCAGAAAGTGACTTCTTAATCTGCACATCACCTACACTACCGTCGCGTTCTACGACGAAGCGGAGGATTACCATACCCTGCAAGTCCTGTTCAAGGGCGATTGCGGGGTACTTCACATTTTCACGGATGTACTTGAGGAGGGCTGCCTGACCACCGGGGAATTCAGCATCCTGTTCTACCACTTCGTGAATTTCTTCTTCAGCGGGGGGAACTTCATCACCACCGGCCATCTGGTTATCCTTCAAGTCGTCGATGTTGATACCGTCTTCTGAGTCACCGATGTAGTCCTGAGAAGCAATTGCAATGTTTCTTCTCATCACTTCATCCTGTGTCTTCAAGGCCTTAGTTTCGTCAACCTGGTCAACGATGTCGGGCACAGTGAAGGCGATAGAAGCCTTAACGGCAACCTTCTGGATTTCCTTGGGCTTATACTCCTGCTTGATCTCAACCTTCTTCTCTTCCTTCTTGGGTTCTTCCTTCTTGAGTTCAGAGAGTGATGTTTCCATCTCTACAGTAATGTCGCGGTTCTGCTCAATTACGCTTGACACCGCAGACTTTACGAGAATAGCCACCACAAGAACTGCAATGCCGATAAGCACCCACATGATAGAGTAGAAGCGGCGCGCTGATGCCTTAGCACGTAATGCATAAGCGCCGTAATTCTTGTATCGTCCTTCAAAGACGAGGTCGCACCATTCTTTTGATGCTAAGTCGATATTAGACATACTAATTTACTTTGCTTATGTTATTACTTCTTAAGGGGAACAGCGTTCTTGATCATATCAAGGTCTTGTTCGTGAATCTTGTCAATCACATACTTACCGATGAAGCAAATCTGCATTTCATCGAGCGCGTTAATCAAGTTAAGGTAAGTAGCTTCATCAGTAGCCTTGATGATAGCCGAAGGAGTATTGTCCGCATTCTTGATGTCGCTCAAGCGCTTCTTGTGCTCCTCACGGTACTTCTCGTCCTGCTTAACATTTGAAGAGTGCTTGTTCGCAAATTCGCGGTTGAGGTCCTCAACCTTCTTCATTGCTTCAGCATTCTTAGACATAAGCACCTTACGGATACCGTCCTTACCATACTCAGTTTCGTATACAGTAGCCTCTTCAGGCTTACCTTCAAAATAATAGATCTTGTCGTCCTTGTCGAGGATAATCGTGATAGCCTTGTCTGCTGCTACCTGGCTCTTATTTTCCTGCTTGATGTCATCCTTGTCCGAAGGCATAGAGATTTGCATCGTCTGAGGTTTAAGAAGCGTAGTACAGAGCATGAAGAATGTCACGAGCAACATGATCATGTCAACCATCGGCGTAAAGTCGACGCGGGCATTCATTTTCTTTTGCTTGCCCTTGCCTTCGCCACCGCCGCCCATATCTAAACTTGCCATAACATTCTAATTTTATTCCCCGCTCTTAAGTGTTGTGATGAGGTTGTAACGGTTCTCATCTACATCACGCAAGGAGTCCATAACTTTTTTAATTGATGCATAGGGAGTCTTAGAGTCCGCCTTAATAGCGATACCCATGTTCTTCCCATTTGCTTTACGAGCTGCTGCTACCCACAACTTGAGTTGGTCATCACCAATTTTAGAACCGTCTTCTTGATATTCAGCGAGAGGAATACCCGCTTCAGGGTTCTTCAAAAGAATCTCGGTGCGTTGAGCGGATTCCAGTTCCAACCATCCTGCGATGGTATTAAGAGGAGTACCGAATGTAGGCACCTTAGACAATTCATCAAGTTGCTTGGGGTTAAGACTGAAACCAACATCTTCGCGAATCAATTGTTCAATCATCGCACGCTGAGTTTCGGGAGTATCCATGCTAATGAACACCTTACCACGTGTGTCAACGAAGATAGTGAGCAAATTGGCTTCGGGAATCTTAATTTCAGCGACAGAACCCGGAACATTCACCTTTACTGGTTCGTCCTTAACGAACGTAGCAGTAAGCATAAAGAAGGTAAGCAGCAGGACCATAACGTCACTCATCGGCGTCATGTCGATGAATGTGTCTTGTTTTTTAATCTTAAAACGTCCCATTGATTAAGTTTACCTAATTTATGGATTAGTGAGTTGCGTTAAATGTCTGAACTACAGTGAAGCCTACTTCGTCGATGCAGAAAGTGAGGCGGTCAATCTTGTTAGTGTAGAAGTTGTAAGCAACAACTGCAGCAGCACCAGTTGCGATACCAGATGCAGTATTTACAAGTGCTTCAGAGATACCCACAGAAAGAGCAGCTGAGTCAGCACCACCTTCACCGCTAGCCATAGCAGAGAACGACTTGATCATACCCATTACGGTACCGAGAAGACCAGTAAGAGTACCGAGTGTTACGATAGTACCAATGATGGGGAGGTTTTCCTGCATCATAGGCATTTCGAGAGCAGTTGCTTCTTCGAGTTCCTTCTGAATAGCGAGCACCTTCTGTTCCTTAGAGAGAGTAGTGTCGTTTTCTACCTGACGGTAAGTAACGAGTGTAGAACGTACTACGTTAGCTACAGAACCCTGCTGCTTGTCGCAAAGAGCTTCAG
>JAGBYW010000135.1 GCA_017628555.1 Bacteroidaceae bacterium
AGCATTACGCCAAAGATACCGCGGCTGCCTTCAACGGCACTGTAATAAGTACCTTCGGGCACCTTAATAATGGGCTTCATCTTTTCCTGGATGCTACCTTCGGGAATGTTGTCCACGAGTTGTTCAAGGATGTTGAGGCTTTCCAAGATTTCGTCCATACGAATCATGTAACGGTCGAAACTATCGCCACCCTCGCGAACTACTTCGTTGAACTTCACACGGTCGTAAGCCGCATAAGGACGCGTCTTGCGCAAGTCGTTGTGCCAACCTGCTGCGCGACCCGTACCGCCCGTACAACCGTATGAAATGGCTTGTTCCTTGGTCAACACGCCTACGCCCTTCGCGCGGTTTTGGAAAATCACGTTGCCCGTAAACAAGGCGTGGAGTTCCTTCAAACTGTTGCGCAAGTAAGGAATAAGTTCCTTCACGCGGGGTACGAAGTTGGGGTGAAGGTCGTGCATCACACCACCAATCGTGTTGTAGTTCAGGATAAGACGACCACCACATGTTTCTTCAAAGATGTCGAGAATCTTTTCGCGGTCGCGGAATCCGTAAAGGAAGGCTGTTGTAGCCCCGAGGTCCTGTGCCAAGCAAGAGAAGAAGAGGAGGTGAGAGTCGATACGCTGCAACTCGTCCATCATGGTGCGAATCACCTTCACGCGGTCACTGACTTCTACGCCCAACGCCTTCTCAATACACATGCAGAGCGCATGGCGGTTTTGCATAGCGCCGAGGTAGTCCATACGGTCGGTCAGCGCCAACGTCTGGGGATAGGTGAGCGACTCGTCAATCTTTTCAATACCGCGGTGGATGTATCCAAGGATGGGGTCAATCTTCTTAATGGTTTCCCCTTCGAGTGCCACACGGAAGTGGAGCACACCGTGAGTAGAGGGGTGTTGCGGACCGATGTTTACGACATAATCACCATCCGCAAAAATCGTGTTACGCTTGCTGGTCACGGTGCCGTCGGCATTCAGAGTCAATTCTTCTGTATCGTCCGCCAAGGGTTCGTTGGTCATGCGGAGGGGATTGTTTTTCTCCGTCTCATCGTCCTTACGGAAAGGATAACCCACCCAGTCTTCGCGCAAGAATACGCGGCGCATATCGGGGTGACCTGTAAAGCGGATGCCGTAGAAGTCAAACACTTCACGCTCATAAATATTTGCTACCGCCCAAAGGTCGCTTACGCTGGGGAGTAGGGGATTCTCACGGTCGAGTGTTGCCGTTTGAATATGCACCATCTTGCCCGTTGTTGTAGAAGTGAGGGTGTAGATACATCCCAATCCTTCTTCCATCCAGTCAACGCCGGTGAGGCATTCCAGGAAGTCCATGCCTTCCGCCTTTTGGCGCGCCATTTCAGCGCGCAATTCCTCAGGTGCTACCACAATGGGCTTTACCTCATTTTCAGCGGGAACAGCAGGCGCGGCAGGTTTGGGCGCGGGCTTTGCCACTGCAGGTTTGGGCGCAACTACAGCTTCTGCTGGTGCTTGTGTCTTAGTGTCTACTGTTTCCATTACGCTTCCTCCTGCTGGTTTAAGAGTTGTTCGTTTTTAGTTTCCATCTCAGCCGTAAAGGGATCCTTCTCCTTGCGGTTGGTAGTGCCGAAGAAGTTTTCCGCCTTCACCTTGCGTTGCAACTGCATCATGCCGTAGAGGAACGATTCGGGGCGTGGGGGACAACCGGGCACATACACGTCAACGGGAATCACCTTGTCTACGCCCATCACTACGTGGTAAGACTTGGTAAAGGGACCACCCGAAATGGCGCAACCACCAACGGCAACGACATACTTGGGGTCTGCCATCTGGTCGTAAAGGCGCTTCAATACGGGAGCCATCTTCGTTGTAATCGTACCACTTACAAGAATTACATCCGCCTGACGGGGCGAGTTACGCGTTACTTCAAAACCGAAGCGGGCAATGTCGTGACGCGCAGCGCAGACCGCCATAAATTCGATACCGCAACAACTGGTGGCAAAGGTCAACGGCCAGAGTGAGTTACTGCGTCCCCAGTTGATGAGGTCGTCGAGGGTGCTCACGATGACATTCGTGCCATTCTGGTTGAGTTCAGCCACGAGTTTTTCAAATGTTTCGTTGTCCTTAAATTCCTCGTAGGGAATATTCTTGATAACGGGTTTCTTTGTTACTGCCATTTGAGCGCTCCTTTCCGCCAAGCGTAAGCCAAGCCCAGCACTAAGATAAACAAGAAGAAGAGCACGCTAAACAGGCCGG
>JAGBYW010000136.1 GCA_017628555.1 Bacteroidaceae bacterium
CTACTCATTTCTAATTACTCACTTTTTCTGCACCCCCTCACCACTACGTGGTCCCCTCCCCCTATAAACAGGGGGAGAGCGCCGTTCGGAGTAATCCTTTCGCACTTTCTCCCTATGAAATTATTCTCAGACGAACTTGTAAACGAGGCTGCACGCATAAACCACGTGGCAGACCTCTCTCACGCTACCATTGGTGAGACCCTCTTGGTGGCGCAATATTTAGAGCAGAAGACGGGACAACCCTTTATCCGCATGGATCAGGGAAGCCCCGGACTCCCTGTGAATGCTTACGGCACAGAAGCCGAAAAGGTGGCGCTCGACCGCGGAGCAAATAATCAATATCCCGCAGCTGCAGGTGTGCCCGAACTGAAGCACGAAGCGAGTCGCTTTGTCAAGGCGTTCATGGACATAGATGTGTCTGCCCGTGCTTGTATCCCTACGGTGGGTTCCGTAGCCGGTAGTTTCGGAGCCTTTATCGCTTGTTGCCAGCGCGATGAGAAGAAAAACAAGGTGCTTTTCATCGACCCCGGTTTCCCCATTCAGAAATCACAACTCCGCATCTTGGGTTACGAGTGGCGCAGCTTTGACATTTACCCCTACCGCGGTGAGGCGCTTCGCCAAAAGTTGGAGGACGAAGTGAAGAACGGCGACATCGCTGCCATCATCTATTCTAACCCCAACAACCCTGCGTGGATTTCTTTGGAGGAGGATGAACTCCAAATCATTGGCGACATCGCTACGAAGCACGATATTATTATCCTTGAGGACTTGGCATACTTCGCCATGGACAGTCGTCGCGACTTGTCAAAGCCCTTCCAAGCACCCTTTGTGCGCACCGTGGCACGCTATACGGATAACTACATCCTCATGCTCTCGGCGTCAAAAATCTTCTCCTATGCCGGAGGTCGCATCGCCTTAGTGTGCATCAGCGACAAGCTTTTCGACCGCCAGTTTCCCGCGCTCGCCCGTCGCTATAACGACAGCGGTGTCTTTGGCGCCACCTTCACCGCCAGCATTCAGTACATGATTACTTCGGGTTGCACCGCCAGCACGCAGTATGCCTATGCCGAAATGCTCCGCCTCTCTACGGAGGGCGTCATCAACTTTGTGGATGACACGAAAGCCTACGCCGAGCGTGCCCGCAAGATGAAGAAAATCTTCACCGACAACGGCTTCACCATCACTTACCCCACGGACGTGACGGAAGACATTGCCGACGGTTTCTTCTTCTCGCTCTCTTACCCCGGACTCACGGGCGGCGAACTCGCCAAGGAACTCATTGCCTACGGCGTCTCCAGCATCAACCTCGACACCACAGGCTCGCTCCAGCCCGGCGTACGTGCTTGCACCAGCCGCATGCGTGACGAACTCTATCCCGTACTCGAGGAGCGCATGAAGGCGTTCCGCGAGGATCACCCCCTGAAATGAGAAAGGAAAAATGAGAAATGAGAAATGGCTGGCGCACTGATGCCATGCTGGGTTGTTCTCTTTCGTAATTTGAAATAAAAACAGCGTACAGCTGAGGCAATACCTCAAGGCTGTACGCTGTTTTTTTGTGGCTGATAATTTCTAAAAATGAAGTCTCTTTCTGGGGCGCTTCGATTACTTTTTTCGATGAGCAAAAAGGGGATTTTTAAAGTTCTTGTAATTACCTGATTATCAGCGGGTTTAAAAGGGTGAAAATTATTAGTAACATATTTTAAATTATCTTACTAATAATTTTTTTTATGTTACTAATAATTTTTACTACAAGTAGTTTAGTTTTTTGAACAACGGTTTTAGGGTGAAAAAATGTGACAAATCGGGGTCGTAAAACAGCTGTCGCCGTTGCTGAAAGAGGGGTTACAACTTAAACTTGTAAATGGCGTGGAGCATGACGTAGCTGTGGAAGGTTTTGGTGCGACCGAATTGGCGGGTACCCGTACCTACATTGCTGCTTTCGGATGTCTTCTGGCGGAGCAAGTCAACGGCTTCTAATTGCAAGGTGAGGGCGTTGTCCTTCAAGAAGGATTGTGAGATGGTGGCGTTGATGAGCCATTGGTCGTGGTTGAGCAGGGCGTCGTCATAGCCCGTTCGGGTGTAGTAAATGAAGTTCGAGTGGATGCTCATGCCGAAGGGGAGGTTGACTTGCGGAGAAAGGTTCACCTCGTAGGTATGTCCACGCTGGCTGAACTGAGGCGCCTGTTTGTAAGTGGCATATTCGCCCCAGTACTTAGTGCTCAAGAAGACGCTCCAAATGTCTTGGCGCCAACGCAGAGAGAGATTGACGGTGGGCTTCAACAGATTGATGGTGGAAAGTCCGAGCGCATCGCCCAGTTCTCCCACTTGCCCCTTCATGTGTATGTAGGCAAGGCCGGTCTTAGCCGAGAGCGTAAACGCATGTTCCTTGTCGAGCGGTTGGCTGGTGCTGAAAGAGAAACCGCAATCATAATTGCCCGAAACGTTCGTCATGCTGCGGCGGGTGTAACCCGTTACGGGGTCGCGCTCTACGGTAGAAATCCAATCCTTCGTGTTGTGGTTGAAATACAGATAACCGTTGTAACTATCGCCACGCTTGGTGTTGAAATGATAGGCACGAAGGTCGAAGCGGTTCTCCCATCCCGTCTTCAGTCCGGGATTATTAACGACTTCCTGCATGGGGTTTCCCGTGTCTGTAATGGGTAGCTGCTGCATGAGGTCGGGACGTCTTGTCACTCCGCCGTAGGAGAATTGGATGTAGTTCTGCTTCGTGAATTTATACTTCAGATAGGTGTGCAACGAAGCATACGGGCGATTGCGCTGAGGTTCAAAGCGCTTGTCGCCACGCTCATATTCCAAACGCTCATTGTGTATGCCGAGAGCGGGCTGGAGTTCCAGTTCCACCTTGTCCCACCATCCTGAGAGGCGCAAGGTAAGGCTGTTTTTGAGGGTGTAATGGTCAGAATGGTAGGAGTTTTCCACGTTGCGCACAAACTCTAACGAGTCGCCCAATGTGGGGCGCAAACTCAAGGGGACGTCATAGATGTCGTAGAGCGTGGAGCGATCGTC
>JAGBYW010000011.1 GCA_017628555.1 Bacteroidaceae bacterium
GGAGAAGTAGCGCTCGATTTGGTCTTCGAGGTGGTCCATGTAGTTGTGGCGCGAGAGGGTGCCCTTGCGACCGACGATGAAGATGACCATGTCGTCGGCGCCGGTGTTGTTTGCCACGGTGAGGAAGTCGTGCCACTCGCGGTACTCATGGTGGGTGGTGGGCATTTTGTATTTTCCTGCGTCCCACACTTCCTGGAGTTTTGCCAAGGTGCCTTTACCACCGTAAGTTTCTATGCGACACGACACTTGGGTGGCGAGTTGTGCCACACGCTCTGCCCAGAGCTTAAATCCGGGTTCAAATTCCGCCTTTCTGGGAACGACAAGCTGGATGCTGTTTACCGTGTTGATAGGTATGTTGGCGCGGTAAATGATTACCTGCTTGTGGATGGAGTAGAGCAGGTCGCTGGTCATCTTACCGAGGTAGGCCTCCGTGAGTCGGGTCTTTTCGTGCAGCCCAATGAGCAAGTCCGTACATTCATTCTCCATCATGGTATAGTAAATACCGGTGACAATATTTACCGACCAGCGCGAGCGCGTCTGCAACTTCACGTGCGCTGCGGCAGCAATGCGTGTGGCAAAATCAAGGTTTTTGAGGCCCTCTTGTCGCTTCTTTTCATCGTCGTCAAGCACGATGTGTAGCGCTGCAAGAGGCGTTTGCGTACGCGTAAGGCGGAGCATCAGAGCGGCATTAACGAGGGGCGCTACGGTGTCGGGGTTAGAGACGGCAATAAGTATCTTGTCGCGTTCAGCAACGGTTGCCTCCGCGGCTTCCTTACCCGAGAGAAGGAGTTCGCGGCAGGTGCGGTCGGTGACAACAGAAGAAACTACGCAGGTCACTACGATAAGAATCATGGCTCCATTGAGCACATTCTCATCCAGCAGGCGCGAACCGTCGGGCAGTATGATGCCGTAACCTACAAGCACGATGGCGAGGGTGGCTGCTGCGCGAGAGTTGGTCAAACCGTAGATAATTTTGCGGTCGCCACTTCTCATGCCGAAAATCTTCTGTGTGGCATAAGCCGCAAGCCACTTTGTGCTCAGAGCACAGGTTACCATGACGGCGGCAATCTTAACCGTATCGAGGCGCGTGAGAGATTCGAGATTGATAAGCATACCCACGCCGATGAGGAAGTAGGGGATGAAGATAGCATTGCCTACAAACTCGATGTGCGACATTAGCGGTGAGGCGGGAGGGATTTGGCGGTTGAGCACAATCCCTACGAGGAACGCCCCAAGGATACCTTCGATGCCCACAATCTCCATGAGTCCGGCGCCGAGGAACACGAGGGCCAACACAAATACGTATTGCACGACGCTCTCGTCGTAGCGGCGGAAAAACCACTTACAGATTTTCGGGAAGGTGTAAATCATGACCAACCCGATAACGATAACTTCTACCACCAAGCGAATCCAAAACCACCCCGTGGCTTCCTCTTTAAACATCCCCCCAACTACCGCTAACACTAAGAGCGTCAGCACGTCGGCAACGATTGTTCCGCCCACGGCAATCCCTACGCCGTTGTGGCGCGAGAGACCGTAGCGCATCACAATGGGGTAGGTTATCAACGTATGGGAAGCATACATCGCCCCCATGAGGATGCAGGCGGGGATGGTGAAATGTAGTAGCGAATAATTGGCAGCAAAGCCCAGCGTGATGGGAAAGATGAAACTCAAAATCCCCAGCGTAATCGCTTTATTCTTAGATTTTTGTACGTCCTGCAGATTCATTTCCAGCGAAGCCAGAAACATGATGTAGTACATCCCAACCTTGCCAAACAACTCAAAGCTGCTGTCGCGGTCCAGCACATGAAAACCATAAGGACCTATCAAGATTCCCGCCATAATCATTCCCACGATAGAGGGTATGCGCAAACGCTCGAGCACCATCGGCGTTATGAGGATGATGCTCAACACTACGAAGAAAATCCAAGTAGGGTCGGTGATGGGAAGGCTGTGAGGCATAAACGGATTATAGATACAGAGCACAATTGTCTGTGTGGTAGCGGAAAAAAACAGCAACCTGGGCTTATTAAATATAGGTGTAGCGACCACATTTAATAAGTCCATGTGTAAATTCTGCAAAGCAGACACGTCGCCTTGCCGCAGATTTTCTCTGCAAAGAAACAAAAACTTTACTATTTATGTCTTCTATCTATCAGAAAATTATAAATTTGCTCGCAAATTTTATTTAAAATTAGTGATTGGGCATATGCGATGGTGCAAATCTGCCCATACTGCAAGTAGCAATGAAAGTAGCAATCGTAGGTGCCAGTGGCGCCGTTGGTCAAGAATTTCTTCGCGTATTGACCGAACGCGAATTTCCCATTGATGAACTCGTACTCTTTGGCTCTGCCCGTTCTGCGGGTACTAAATATACCTTCCGCGGTAAGGAATATGAAGTGCAACTCCTCAAGCACGGCGACGACTTCAAGGACGTTGACATTGCCTTCACTTCTGCCGGCGCAGGTGTTTCAAAGGAGTATGCTGAAGACATCACTCGCTACGGCGCTGTGATGATCGACAACTCTTCAGCCTTCCGCATGGACGAAGACGTGCCCCTCGTCGTGCCCGAATGCAACGCTGCCGATGCGCTCAACCGTCCCCGCGGTATTATTGCCAACCCCAACTGCACCACCATCATGATGGTCGTAGCGCTTCAGGCGTTTGAGAACATCAGCCACATCAAGCGCGTACACGTATCCAGCTATCAGGCGGCTTCAGGCGCTGGTCAGGCAGCGATGGACGAACTCCACGAGCAGTACCGCCAGGTGTTGGCAGGCGAACCCGTGAAGGTGGAAAAGTTTGCTTACCAGTTGGCTTACAACGTGATTCCCCAGATTGACGTCTTCACCGACAACGGTTATACGAAGGAGGAAATGAAGATGTACAACGAAACCAAGAAGATCATGCACTCTGACATCGAAGTGTCAGCCATGTGCGTACGCGTTCCCGCCCTCCGTGCTCACTCTGAAAGCATCTGGATTGAAACGGAGCAACCCATCAGCGTAGAACAGGCGCGCAAGGCTATCGAAGAAGGCGAAGGCCTCGTGCTCATGGACAATCCTGCAAACAAGGAATACCCCATGCCTCTCTTCCTCGCAGGCAAGGAACCTGTTTACGTGGGTCGTATCCGTAAGGACCTCGCGAACCCCAACGGTCTTACCTTCTGGCTCGTGAGCGACCAGATTAAGAAGGGTGCAGCCCTCAACGCCGTGCAGATTGCCGAGTGGTTGATTAAGAACAATGGTTTGAAGAAGTAATCTCCCAGCGCCCGCATGGGGCGTCGTAAAAAATACATCCGCAGTGCTCTTAGCGCTGCGGATTTTTTTGTCTGCCCACTCTATTTGTATAGGGTTCCGATCTACGAAAAAAGGGGGCATTTCCATTGTTGTAAAAACTAAACCTATTGTAGTAAAAATTATTAGTAACCTAAAAAAAATTATTAGTAAGATAATTTAAAATATGTTACTAATAATTTTTGTCTTTTTAGATACTTGATTTTCAATGCGTTACAAGAGGTATAAAAAGAGGCGAAAAAACGGATGCCCCACGCCTATATTTTCTCTGTTTTGAGTAGGCGTGGGGCATCCGTAAGTTTGCTATTTCGGCATGCGTGAGTGCAGTAGAGTTTCGTCTTACCCAAAGAGTTGGCGCAGGGCGTGCTCCACGCGTGCTACGGGTACAAGTTCGATTTTGTATTGCTTGGGGTCGATTGCCTTCATGTTGGCTTCGGGTAGGAGGAAGCGGCGGAAGCCTAACTTTTCGGCTTCGGCAATGCGCTGGGCAATGCGGTTGACGGGGCGTATTTCTCCGCTCAATCCTACTTCTCCCGCCATACACACGTTGCGGTCAATCGCCGTATCCACGTTGCTGGAAAGCACGGCGGCAATGACGGAGAGGTCGATGGCGGGGTCGCTCACGCGGATGCCCCCTGCGATGTTGAGAAAGACGTCCTTCTGCACGAGTTTGAAACCCACGCGCTTCTCCAACACGGCAAGCAGCATGTTGAGGCGGCGCAGGTCGAAGCCTGTGGCAGAGCGCTGGGGCGTGCCGTAGGCGGCTGTGGAAACCAACGCCTGCGTTTCAATCAGGAAGGGGCGCACGCCTTCGATGGCAGCCGAGATGGCGATGCCCGAAAGTTCTTCACCGCTCTGCGAAAGCAGGATGCTCGAGGGATTGTCCACGGGGCGAAGCCCGTCGGAGTTCATTTCGTAGATGCCAATCTCGGAGGTGGAACCGAAGCGGTTTTTGATGCTGCGCAGGATGCGGTAGAAGTAGTGGCGGTCGCCCTCAAATTGCAGAACAGTATCGACGATGTGCTCCAACACCTTGGGGCCGGCAATGCTTCCCTCCTTGGTGATGTGGCCAATGAGGATGACGGGCACGTTGCTCTCCTTGGCGTACTTCAGGATGGCGGCGGCACACTCGCGAATCTGCGTGACGCTACCGGGTGACGACTCTACAGTCTCTGTGGCAATCGTCTGTATGGAGTCAATGATAACGAGTCCCGGCTGCGTGTTCTTAATGTGCGTGAAGATGGCTTCGAGGTTGGTTTCACACACAAGGAGGCAGTCGGAAGGCTCTTGCGTGATGCGGTCGGCGCGGAGTTTGATTTGGCGTTCGCTTTCTTCGCCACTCACATAGAGCACACGGCGCTCCTTCATGGCGAGCACGGTTTGCAATAAGAGGGTAGATTTCCCAATACCGGGTTCTCCGCCCAACAGAATGAGCGAACCGGGTACGAGTCCGCCACCGAGAACACGATTCAACTCCGCATCGTGAGTATCCATGCGGGGTTCCTCTTCCGCCGACACGTTGCGCAGCGCCACAGGTTGGGCACGCTGACCGTCAAGTCCCGTCAAAGCATGGCGTGCCTGCACCTCCGTTTGACGCGCAGAGGTATTGTGAATGTGGAGTTCCTTAAAGGTGTTCCACTGTCCGCAGGCGGGACATTTGCCCTGCCACTTCGGGGACTCTTGTCCGCAGTGGTCGCAGACGTATATGGTTTTTTGTTTCGCCATAGTTTTTAGGTTTTAAGGTTGTGAGGTTATAAGGTCTTGAGGTTGTGAGGATTTATCCGGATGGCGCTCTCCCCCTGTTTATAGGGGGAGGGGACCAGCTCTGCTGGTGAGGGGGTGCAAGAAATGCACCACGTGGCACCGCATGGCAACTCCTAACTACTCACTCCTAACTACTCACTATATTCTGCACCCCCTCACCACCTGCGGTGGTCCCCTCCCCCTATAAACAGGGGGAGAGCGCCATCCGGGTCATAGGGACTACTTCCCCGTCACAATCCTTTTCAACGTATCCAACTTATTCAGCGCCTCCATTGGCGTAAGGTTGTTGATGTCCACCTGCAGGAGTTCGTCGCGAATCTGCATGAGGACGGGGTCGTCGAGTTGGAAGAAGGAAAGTTGTGTGCTTCCCGACGCCACAGCATCCGCCATTTGGCTCACCGCCTCGGTGGTGCTACCGCTGGCGTGGTTGCGCTCTAATTGTTTGAGCACTGCTTCTGAGCGGTCAACGATACTTCGAGGCATTCCCGCCATTCTCGCCACGTGGATACCAAAGGAGTGTTCTGATCCGCCGCGCATGAGTTTGCGGAGGAAGATCACTTTGTTGCCCGCCTCCTTCACCGATACGTTGAAATTCTTGACGCGCGGATAAAGTTCCTCCATCTCGTTGAGTTCGTGGTAATGTGTGGCAAAGAGGGTGCGGGCGGGGGCGGTGGGATTCTCATGCAGGTATTCTACGATGGACCATGCGATAGAAATACCGTCGTAGGTGCTTGTGCCGCGCCCCAGTTCGTCAAACAATACGAGGGAGCGCTCCGTAATGTTGTTCATGATGTTTGCCGCCTCGCTCATTTCTACCATAAAGGTACTTTCGCCGACGGAAATATTGTCGCTTGCCCCCACGCGGGTGAAGATTTTATCAACCACCCCGATGCGTGCGCTTTCGGCAGGTACGAACGAACCGATTTGGGCGAGGAGCGTGATGAGCGCCGTCTGACGCAGGAGGGCAGACTTACCTGCCATGTTCGGCCCTGTGATGATAATCACCTGTTGGTCGGTGGTGTCGAGGTGGACATCGTTGGCAATGTATTCTTCGCCAATGGGCATGAGCGTTTCAATCACAGGGTGGCGACCTGCCACGATGTCGAGCGAAAGACTTTCGTCAACCACGGGGCGCACATAGCGGTGTAGCGCAGCCACATGGGCAAGGGAGTGGAGGCAGTCGAGCATAGAGAGCGCTCGGGCGTTGCGCTGAAGGAGGGCAATGAAGCCAAGAGCGTATTGTGCGAGTTCGTTGTAAAGACGGGTCTCAAGCGCCAGGATTCTGTCCTCCGCACCGAGGATTTTCTCCTCATATTCCTTGAGTTCCTGGGTGATGTAGCGCTCGGCTTGGGCAAGGGTTTGCTTGCGAATCCAGTCGGCAGGCACATTGTCCTTATACGTGTTGCGCACCTCAATATAATAACCGAAGACATTGTTGAAACCAATCTTCAGACTGGGAATGCCCGTCTGCTGGCTCTCGCGCTGCTGCATTTGCAGGAGGTAATCCTTACCCGAAGTCGAGATGGCGCGCAACTCATCCAGTTCCTCGTTCACGCCACTCCCAATTACGCCTCCTTTAGCCACTAATGCGGGTGGGTCAAGGCGAAGGTCGTGGAGAATACGGCTACGGAGTTCTTCGCAACAGTCGAGGCGCAGGCCGAGTTGGCGAATGTAGTCGTCGGAAGTGGCAGCACAGGCCTCTTTCAGGCGTGCCACGCTATCGAGCGCCACGCGCAACTGCTGCATTTCGCGGGGATTGACGCGCCCCACGGCAACTTTTGACACGATACGCTCAAGGTCGCCAATACGCTCCAACTCCTGCTGACAGAGGTCGCGGAAGTCGGGCTGGCGGAAGAAGCATTCCACACCGTTCTGGCGCTCCTCGATTTCACGCACCGAGCGCAGGGGGAACAACACCCAACGGTTGAGCAAGCGCGCCCCCATCGGGGTGAGCGTGTGGTCAATGACGTGGAGCAACGACGTACCGCCTTCGTTCATGGGGCGGACAAGTTCGAGGTTACGCGTGGTAAATTTATCGAGGCGCACAAAGCGCTCTTCCTCAATGGGTTGTAGGCGCGTGATGTGACTTACCTGTGTGTGCTGCGTCTGTTCCAAGTAGATGAGCACAGCACCTGCTGCCACGGTTGCCGCTTGCAAATGCTCCACGCCGAACCCCTTGAGGTTCTTGACGTCAAAATGTTTCAGGAGTTTCTCACGTCCCGTGGTGTCGTTGAATGCCCAGTCGTCGAGTTCGAAGATAAAATATTTCGCCCCATAAAGTCCCACGAAGCGCTCCTTACGTCCGCGCTCCACAAGCACTTCCTTGGGCGCGAAACCGCCGAGGAGTTTGTCAATGGTTTCGGGAGTGCCCTCGGTAAGCAGAAATTCGCCCGTAGAGATGTCTAAGAGGGAAAGTCCGACGGCAGTTTTTCCGAAATGCACGGCAGCCAAGAAGTTGTTCTCGCGGCTTGTCAACACGTTGTCGGAAATGGCCACGCCCGGCGTAACGAGTTCGGTAATGCCGCGCTTGACAAGTTTCTTGGCAAACTTAGGGTCTTCCAACTGGTCGCAAATTGCCACGCGGTAGCCCGCACGCACCAGTCGGGGCAAGTACGTGTCAAGGGCATGGTGGGGAAAGCCCGCCATTTCTGTCTGCGCCGCCGTAACGCTCTTGCCGTTATTTCTGCGCGTCAAGGTGATGCCGAGCACCTGAGCGGCAATCACGGCATCATCACAGTATGTTTCATAGAAGTCGCCGCAACGAAACAGCAATACGGCATCAGGATGTTTTGCCTTCAAGTCGTAAAACTGTTTCATCATCGGGGTCAATTCTTCTTTCGCCATCGGATCGTGTGTATGAATAGAGTTTGAGAAGATTTTGGGACTGAAAATGGAGCGCTCAACGTCCACCTTTACACCCCCAAAATAGGTTTGCTAAAAACTATACCTATTGTAGTAAAAATTATTAGTAACCTAAAAAAAATTATTAGTAACATATTTTAAAAAGGTTACTAATAATTTTCACCTTTGTAAATATCAGATTTCTAAGGAGTTACAAACCCCTAATTTTTGCCCCTTCAAGGTTCCCTGCGTAAGGGGTAATCGCCACGAAGTTTTTCAAAATTTTCAGGACTCGCCTTCAGCGCTTCGCTATCGCGCAGGGGATTGTAAAAGCGCAAGGGTGAGTCGGGCGCCACCGCCATTTTGGGGTAATAAGCATAGGTTTCGGGCAACTCAGGTGCCGATACGTCAAACGAAACCTCCTTATTAAAATAATGTGCAACGGCCTCGAGCGCCATACGCGTGCCATTCGCCTTACCGTCTGCCGAATAGCCTGCGATATGGGGCGTGCCGAGAAACACCTTTTGGAGCAAGTTGCGGTCAATACAGGGTTCGCCCTCCCAAGTGTCGATTACGGCAGCGCTCACACAGTCCTGGTCAAGCGCAGCGCTGAGTGCCGCACCATCAACTACCTCTCCGCGACCCGCATTGATAAGCACGGGGCGGCGCTTCAAACCCTGCAGAAAGGCGGAATTGACGAGGTGGTGCGTGGGGTGCATGCCGTCATTGACCAGCGGGGTATGGATGGTAATCACGTCGCATTGCTCCTGCAAATCTCGGAGCGAGGCGGCAAGGCGACTGAACTCCGCCTCACGCTCAGCGCGCGGAGGGTCGTTTTGCAAGACGCGGCAACCCATACGTTCCAGTCGCTCCACCACGCGACGCCCTACGTTGCCCACACCTACGACACCCACCGTGCAATCCTTGAGGTTCACCTTGCCCTCCTGCTCCAAAAGCAGCAGGGAAGTCTCTACGTATTGCGCCACACTCGTAGCGTTACACCCTGGGCAGTTGGTCCACGCAATACCTGCCTCACGCAGGTAATCTACGTCGAGGTGGTCGTAACCAATCGTGGCTGTGGCAATAAACTTCACCTTTGAACCCTCGAGCAACGCCTTGTTGCAGAGCGTGCGGGTGCGGGTGATGAGCACATCTGCCTCGCGCACATCGGCAGCCGTGATTTTGGCGCCAGGGAGGTAGATGACGTCGCCCAACTTCTCGGCCTCGCCGCGGATGAAGGGGATTTTATCGTCGATGATGAGGAGCATGGAGAAAGTTAGTAGTGAGGAGTTAGTAGTGAGTAGTGGAGCGGGCGGATTTTAGGCGGTAAGGTAATGCGTCAAAGCGGACTTATTTGTTGCGAACTCCCTTTGCCGACTTCAAAAATGCCTTTGCCGAACCGAATTTCAAGTGCAGGTCGAGGCGAACGGGGAGGTGGTTTTTGTCGTTGGTTACGTAAAAGGTAACAACGTCCTTCTCCTTCCTGCCATCCTTCTCTACGAAGGAAAAGACAAGGCAGTCGAAGGTCTCATCCGTATATTCGTTCGTAAACTTTTCGCGTCCGCGATATACGATGTACTGCTCCTCGCAATGCTTTCCCTCAGCCATCAAAAACTTGATGCGGTCGCCCTTCTTAAACTTGCTTCCGTCGAAGGAGCGCGCCTTGAGCAGCATACTGATCATGTCGTAGGGGCAATCGTTTACGGTTACCGTCTGGCGGCGCACGGGGTCGCTGTTCTTCTGATAGGTCAGGTCAAGGCTTGTTCTCCCTTCGCCATAAGAGTAAATGACCTTCTCGCGGGTATAACGCTTACCCTCTAACGCATTTTTGGTATAGAACAGCGGAACAATGTCCAGCGTGGTGTACGTAGTAAGTGTGTCGCGCAAGACGAAGTAGCGGTCGGCAGTCTTTGAGCCGCGCGTAATCAAGTAAGCGCGATAGGCATCCTGACCCTTGTACTTGGTTTGCTTGATGTCCATATCCGCCGACCCTACTTTAAACCAGATAAACTTCCAGTTGAAGTAGAGGTCGTAACTCAAGTGCTCGCCACTCTGAAATGCCGTGTTTCTCACGGGGCATTGGGCTTCCGCGCTCAGCGAAAGCAACAGGGCGGTGAGGAGAAGGATGAAGTTGTGTTTCATGATAGAGAATGAAGCGGTGTGTCAGGAAAGACAGTTGCCTTAACTGACACACCGTAGTTTCATAGAGGTGTTTTCTTGCAAACATAGTGCTGCCGTTTTCGCAAGTCAGGCGTGGGGAGCACCAAGTGTAACGGCGCTCGCACGGCATTACTAACGGCGATTGCGCTCACGCTCTGCGTTGCGCTGGCGCGCCGTTTGCTTTTCCTTTTCCTGGTTCTTCGTCTTACGGAGTTGCTCAGGCTTTTGCTGTAGCAAGGGAGTGACGTTGAGTTTCCAGGTTATTTCGGCATCCCAATTCGCACGCACCGTGAAAGGTTCGGGGAAATAATACGTAGCTTCGGCTTGGCGCAGCGTGGCATACTCACCCGTGTCCCATTTGCCGTTGCCGTTGCAATCGTCAAAGATGCGGGCGTAATATTCTCCCGCCTCGATGTAAAAGAAGTCGGCACGCTGGTCTACGATAGGCGTTTGAGACACCACTTTCTTATCATCTTTGAGCAGTTGCACTATTGCTGTCTTGGGCGCATCGGGAAGGAGGAAAAACACCGAACCATAATCTTCCGCCGTACCGATAGAGAAGCGGAATTTTAACTTATTCGTGTGTCGCCCTGAGAGACCTAACACTGCGGCTGAGTCAATATGCACCTCGTATTCCTGACCTGGGCGCCATTCGCCCATAATCTTAAACTTGCGGATGTCGTAGGCGTCTGCCAAAAGGCGGAAGGGAACTTCGACGCTGGTCGTGTCTGACGTCTTACGTAGCAAGTGGATGGCGGAAGTGTCGAGGCTGAGCAAGGGTTCCTCAAACTCGAGTGGCTGATTCTGAACGGGAGAAATTCTGCTGCTTCTGCGTCCGCCAAAGTTAAGGAATTTGGGAGGCATTTGCTCTTGTACAGTCTCGCCCTTCTTACGGCGCTTCTCCTGTTCCTTCTGCCATTTCTTAAATTCCTCTTGCTGCTCTTCGCGCAAGGCAGCCATGGTCTTGCGGGGCACTATCTCAAGCGTGTCGTTGAGGAGCAGGTTTGCGCCAGTGGAATCATCGGTCGCCTCATAGGTATATACGAAGCGCAGGGTGTCTTGTGCCATCAATAAGGTGTCGCGCAACCAATACTGGATGGTATCATTTCCCTCCGAGCGGTTTTCTACAAACGCATCGGTCTCATCAAAATTCAAGCCCTTTATCGTGGGGACGTGCGTAGATGGGGCGGTGAAAAAAGTGGTAAAGACTTCGGGCGTCTTACGTTCGGTCTTGAGGAAATGGCGTGCCTGTCCGTCTTCAAGAAAAGCGAGCAGCACAATATCGTCGGGCACAAAATGCGTGAAAGGTACGTCGAGGATGGTGTCGTAAGTAATGGTGTCGCGCCAGAGTGTATCCTTGCGCACATCAGGATAGCAGGAGGGGACAATCACTCGGTCGTAGAAGGCAATCATTTCGCCCTTCTGCGAAAAGTGGAAGTTGTTGTCCTGATCGTTTACGGCATAGAGGCGGTAGTTTCCCGGAGCGACGCCCTTGATTGAGAAACGGCCCTTGGCATCTGTTCTGCCCAAGCGTTCAAATCCCTTGGTGGTAAACGCAGAGTCCACGGTGTCGGCATAAAGTCCGACCAACATACCCTTGACAGGTTCAAGCGTAGCAGCATCAAGGATGTTGCCCGAAACTTCAAGCGTATCGATTTGCTCACCCGTAGAGAAATAATAGGTAAATTGCCCTAAGGGATTGCCCTCATTATTATCCTCGATAGCATCCGAGAAGTCGATGGTATAGGTCGTGTTGGGTTGGAGCGAATCGCGGAGTTCGACGCTAATCTTCTTACCGCTGTACTTAATAGTCGGCACATTGATTTGCGGGGGTGAGATGGTCACCTTCTCCGTAGGGTTTTCGACCTTGATATTTTCGTTGAAAACGATGCGCACCTTCATCTGCTTGGCATTAGGTTGGCCCAACTTGGGATTCATCTCCACAATGTAGGGCGGATGTTCGTCAAAGGGACCACCATCTGGGCCTGCGCCGGGATTGGCACACGCTGCAAAGATGATTGGGAGTATCATCAGGAGGATGTATCGGGTTTGTTTCATTACTGCAACAGGATTTGTTCGCCCCGAACGGGACTGTGAAGGAAGCAAGTGGCGTTTTCGCTGAATTTTTCGGCACTCTCGGTGGTGAGATACTGACAGGTGCCGCCTTTTGTGCATCGCGCTGCCATTTCGGGGTGGCGGTGGAGGTAGTTGTCAAGACTTGCTGCCACGTATTTGCCTTGTGGCACAATGCGAACGCCCTTGGGGGCGTGTTCGTGCAGTTTTTTGAGCAACAAGGGGTAATGTGTACACGCCAGAATGAGGGTATCAATCTTGGGGTCGGCAGTGAGGATGGCGCGGAGGTGTTTCTCTACGAAGTAGTCGGCACCAGGTCCCTCGTGTTCGTTATTCTCTACGAGCGGCACCCACATGGGGCACGCCTCTCCCACAACCTGCATCTCGGGATGGAGTTTTGCGATTTCAATGTCGTAAGAGCGCGACTGGACAGTGCCGCGTGTGGCGAGAATACCGATATGCCCTGAAGCGGTCAAGTCACCCAATGCCTCGACGGTGGGATGTATAATCCCGAGCACGCGCTTCTCGCTGCCCCAACGCTGGAGGTCATTTTGCTGAATGGTGCGCAGCGCCTTTGCAGAGGCAGTATTGCAGGCAAGGATGACCAATTCGCACCCACGGCGGAAGAGTTCTTCAACCGCCTGAAGCGTGTAGCGATAGACAATCTCGAAAGAGTGGGGACCATAGGGCGCACGCGCGTTATCGCCCAAGTAGAGGTAGTCGTACTCGGGCAATCGCTCGCGAATCTGGCGCAGAATGGTCAGTCCGCCATAGCCGGAATCAAAAATGCCTATGGGGTGCATGAGGGAATAACTTTTTATAGATTCTATAGAGCCTATACAATCTATAGTTCCTATAGCATCTATACTATTGTTGCAACTGCTGCTCTACCAAAGTGGTTACGTCCATGATGAGGGCGGGGTTTACGTAGGGCATGGCGTTGGTGTCGAGGTTATAGATGTAATCTAAGTTGTACGCTCCGCCTACCATACGGATGGCATTGTTAAGTCGTGACTTGATGGGTGCAAGTGCTTCAGTTTCAGCCTGCTTCAACAAGCGCTCTGCTTCTTCGCGGAAAGCCAGACTCTTTTCAAGTGCTTCCTGAAGGTCACGCTGGCGCTTGAGCATGATGCTCTGGGGGAAGTCTTTCTGTCCTTGGAGGTATTCAGCAAATTGGCGCTTGAAGCTGGCCTCATTGTATTGCGCCTCCATCTCATACTTGTTGCGAAGTTCCTTCAGCTGCACCTTCGCTGCCTTGTATTCCGGCATGTTTTCAAACACTTGAGAATAACTCAAGTAACCATATTTTGCTACAGGTGCGGCAGGCTCTTCTACGCTGGTCACTACGGGAATCGTATCTACCACAAGGGTGTCAGCAACGCTCTGAGCGAAGCAAGAAACTGCCGAGAAGAAACACACGGCGGCGGTTATCATCATCTTTTTCATACGTGTAATATTAGGTACTTAATATATATAATTATCTAACTTGCAAAAATACTCGTTTTTCGTAGAACCACAAAATCACAATCGAGGTTTTATTCATCCAAAACCCCACTTCGAAGGGGGCAAAATAGTTGCCCCAAAAACTATACCTATTTTCGTAAAAATTATTAGTAAGATAAAAAAAATTATTAGTAACATATTTTAAATTTTCTTACTAATAATTTTGAGGGGTTGAGGCGTGTATTTAAATTACTGGTAATCAGTGGTTTCCGAAAATCAAATTTGGGACCGCCCCAGAGGGCAGTCCCAAACTATTTTTACCGTGTATATGTGTAAAATTATTTTACTTCACGAAACGCTTTTGGCCGTCGATAATGTAAAGGCCAGGAGCAGTGATTTGATTCAAGCGGCGACCGCTAAGGTCATAGATGCCCTGCTGCTTCGTAGTGTTTACAACAACACCTGAGATTGCTGTAGGATCGTTATAACCTGCGAGCAACGCGTCATACTTCGCCTGAAGTTCAGCAAGCGCTGTGGTGATGTCTTCTGCTGTAGCCGCGCTGTTCTTAGAGACAGTCATTGCTTCAAACATTTCATTTGCAGCAGCCTTATAGGCTTCGATGAACCAAGCATACTTTTCTTCGCCCAAGTTCTTATATTCGTCTGTCAATGAATTAACAACCGTTGAAGGATTGTCGATAGAGAATTCAGACATTGCGAAGAATGCGTGACCGCCATACGTGCTGTTGCCAGGACCAGAAGAAGCCGTTACTGTGAAACGGAGGTACTTGTAACCTTCGGGCATTGTGAGCAACTTAGATGTCCAATACTGACCGAGCTTAGAGTAAGCGGGCAAGGGATTAGAACCACTCGCGTTGAATGTTGAGATAGTCTTGCCGAAGTTCTTACCATCCTTACTTGCAGATACCTTAATGCTTGAAGGAGCAGGTGAAGTTGCCGCAGCAGAACCAGCCTTACGAGTAGCGTAAGTGAATGTGAATTCAGACAATGCCATATCTTCGCCAATGTAAACCTGAACGTAGTGGTCACCACTTACTGCTGTGCCGCTCCATTGCGTATGGAGGTAAGAAGAAGTGTTGCCGTCGAGAAGAGCAGCGATACCGCCACCATCGTTTGCAGTACCAACTACGTTTTGGTCGGCATTCGTAGAGAGGTAGAAAGCATTTGACTTGTTGTCAACCTGTAAGGGGAGTGCGCCGGGAAGAACTACGTCTTCGCCCATTTCTTCGAGCAAGTTGTTGGTCTTAGTGATGAGCGATTGGAGTTCAATCTTGTTAAGTTCGTCCTCATTCAATACGCGAGCAGTGATATACCACCAAGAATTTTCGTCACCTTCGTATGACCATCCGAGCACTGTGCCGTTGTTATGGTTGAGTGACTGCGTCTTACCTTCCTGACACTGCACAGCCATTACGCCATTGCCAAGATTGATTAACTTGAAGGCAACTGAAGGAGTAGTGCCCTGCACAGTACCCTGCTTACCACCTTCCAACTCATCGATGTAAGTCTTCGTCTGCTTATTCTTGATGTAATAAAGGTCCTTACCGCCAGCAGGTTCAAAGAACCAACGCTGAGCAGCCTTAGATGTGCTGATGTTTGCACTCTTAAGAACCTTAGTACCAGTAGTTGCTTCCATTGCAGTTGTTCTGCTCTTGTAAGTAGTCAACTGATATTCACTACCGTTAATGATACCAACAACAGCATCGGGGTTGTTCTTGATAGCGTCAACCACAGCGAAGAGATTTTCATACGCAGAAGCGTATTCTTCTTCCTTATTGCCGTCAAAGACTGCCTGAGCGATTTCTGTGAGTTCGGGGAGGTTGCCCTTAAATTCTTCGCGGTAGTAACCTACCTTCTTGTTGGTACCGTCAAAGTACTTCAACATTTCAGTAGCTTCCGCAAGAAGACCTTCCAAAAGCACGCGCTGAGCAGCAACTTGGTCACCTGTAGCAATAACAGTAGTGTTGTCGCCATTCATAACCTCTACGTTAGCCTCGCCCTTCATCAACATGAGCGCAACTTCGTCAGAGATTTGCATCTTCTTCTTGTTAGCGAATGCCATAATCTCACCGTCGGCATTACGTACGAGGTAACCGATACCGCCTTTACCTTCCATTGTTACGAATCCTTCAGAAACAGTATAAGTATGCGCACCGGCGGGTTCATAGAAGTAAGCGTAGTTACCAACTTCTGAAGTAGTGAAACCATCAAAGAGAGAGAGTTCCTGACCTGTGCTACCGAGCATCTTCTGACCCGTACCGTCGTTGATAAACAAGGGAGCGAGGTTTTCCTTCAAGCCCATCTTCTTCACTTCTGCGATAGCAGCGTCGATGTCGCTCTGAGGACAGTTGTAGTTTGAGTTAGAGTAGTCACCAACAAAGCGATCGGTCATCGGAGTCAAGGCTCCGTGAGCACGGAAGAACTCAGTGAGGTCTTCACCTGCCGCAATACATGTCTGCTTATAGAAGTGGAGCAAACCATACTTACCACTCTGCTCATAACCTCTCTGCATGGGCTGCTGACGCATGAGTTCGTAAAGACGGGGGTAGAAGCTTGTGTTATGACCCAAGATGTGGTAGTACATAAACAAGCGATAGTACATGTGGGTCAAGGCCCAGATGTTATTGGTATAGAAGTCGCCGCCAGAAGTATTGAATGCGCGAGCAACATTTTCCAAATTACCTTCAGAACCATTCACACGTGAAGTGCTCTTACCGAAATACCAAACCACAACATTTGAGAAGAGGTTATTCGTTACTTCAGTCAAACCATTAAGAGTGAAAGGCTGCTGATGCTGGTGACCAATTTCGTGACCAGGTCCCCAGTGTGAACCAGCGTCTGTAATCATAGTAACGATAACAGACTCCATCGTGTTGTAGTTATAACCAGAGTGGTCCCAAGAACCGTACATGTAACCCGTAGGTACGCCGAACGCCAAACCGTGTACGTTATAGTAGTCGTCATAATTACAAGCGAGGCCATCCTGAAGCGTTCCTGTGTGAGCAATTACTTCATCCTTGCCAGAATAAGGAGACTTCCAAGTAGCGTTAGCTGCATCAACGGCTTCCTTAGGAGCAACGCCCATCAACATACGTTCCCAAAGCATCACCTTGTCCCATTCTTCGAGTGACTGCTTAGCGATATTCTTACCTGTCAATAAGGTCTTCATACCCTTATTCACGCCACCGCCTTCGTCCACGCAATCCTTGTCTTCGAGGGGGAATTGGAGGGTCATGTACTTACCGAGCATGGTGAAGTCAACGTGAGATGCGCGAGCGGTGTAGTAATCCCAGTCTGCGTTATCGTCACCTTCGCCCCAAAGTTCGTCACCTACGAGGTTGAAGAAACCGTTGAGGTTACCGCCTTCGATGTGAACCTTGATGTTATCATAGTCTGTCACCTTGCGAACGCAAGACTTGTTACCATAACCTGCCGCACTGTTGAACGACTGAACTACATAGTTGAAACAACCTGTCAAACCGTCGCCATAAACGGGGATGATGTTCAAACCTTCCTGGAGCTTGTAACCTTCGTCATACGCACCGCCGGGCTTACCATGGCCCTGCCAAGAAGCGAAATAGAGTGTAGAACCTGTTTCTACCTTACCTTCAACGAAGATGTAGAGCACCTGGCGATTGTTAGCGTAAAGACCGAGGGGGTTATTCAAGTTAGTGTGCGCCTGCATACCCAAGCCCTGGGCAGCTGCTTCCTTGTTACAATAAGGTTCAATCATCTGCACACGAAGACGCTTTGCGTATTCAGCATCCCAAGAGGGCTTGCTTTCAACAGCGTTAGCTTCCGCCCAAGTTCCGTCAACCGTCATCTTGAGCACCATGTTCTGGAGTGTACGATTGAGCGCCTTGAAATTGTCATCCTCCTTCATTTGTTCAGAAGTATAACCTGCGTAAGCGTCAGCGAGCTGTGTGCACAACTTATCCTTGAAGAGCACAGCAAGTGCGGCATTCCAAGCAGTAACATCGTCAGCCGTGGGATTCATATCCTTAAGGCTTTCCCAGTTCTGCTCCAAAGTAGCTTCATCAATTTCAATTTCAGTCAACTTCCACTGAGAAGCGGTAGCACCACTATTCCAACACACGATGCGGTGCGAAGAGTTGCTGTGCATATAGCCATGGTCGTTCGTGTCAGAAGCTGCGCGGAGCGTATAACCCGAACCAGCCTTTGAAGACTTAAAGGTGCAGTTACCATCAAGCTTATCCCCATTCACAAGTGTCCAAGCGCCAGAAGTTGCCTTAGAACTGCGGAGGTAAAGACCTGTACCCAAGTTGCGAAGACGGTAAGTAGAAGTACCTACCTTAGACACATACCACATCTGACTATAGTCAGACGCATCTGTAATAGATGTTGCGGCAAAAGCATCAGCAGTTGCCGACATCGAACGGTCAGTGTACATCAAGTTTGCGAACATGTACACCTTGCCATCTTCTATCTGCGCCACCAAAGTAAGGGGGAGGAGGAGCAACATAGAGAGCACCATTCTCAATGAAGTAAAAATTTTCATAAAGAAAGATTTTTAGATTAGTGAAATAATAAAATTCTTAAGTAAGATACTGTAAATCAGTATGTCCTGCAAAGGTACGAAATTATTTTCAATGTCACCAAATCCCCCCCCCACTTTTTGCGCCTTGTCCCCCTATTTTTTTTTGCCCCACGAGTGCCTTTTCAACCCCCAAAATAGTTTTCCAAAAAACTAAACCTATTGTAGTAAAAATTATTAGTAACCTAAAAAAAATTATTAGTAACATAATTTAAAAAAGGTTACTAATAATTTTCGCTATCTCTATCCCCTTGATAATCAGGTGGTATTTTGTTGCAATTTTTCGCCTTAAAATCCGCCCGATTTTGGGTTCGGGTGGAGTGGGGAGCGACCTGCGTTTTTATAGGTCTCACCTCACTCCCTCCGCCCGCGCCTTTGGCTTCCGCTCCTGAGAAACAATAACGGCTGCACCTGATTTGGCGCAGCCGTTGTCTATTTCATGCGTTGAAATTTCTGTTACTTTTCTTCGTCAGTAGCAACAATCTTGTTCTTACCGTAAGTGAGGTATGCCACGGGGGCAGCGAAGAAGATTGAAGAGAGTGTACCAAAGATTACACCGAGGATCATTGCGAACGCGAATGAGCGGATGCTGTCGCCACCGAGGATGAAGATGCTGAGGAGCACGATGAGCGTAGTGAGTGAAGTAACCACCGTACGTGTGAGTGTGCTGCTCAACGAGTCATTGAAGAGGCGAGCTGTAGCGCGCTTGGGATAGAGGCCGAGGTATTCACGAACGCGGTCGAATACTACCACCTTGTCGTTGATAGAGTAACCGATAGCCGTGAGGATCGCACCGATGAAGGTCTGGTCTACTTCGAGAGAGAAGGGCACCCAACCCCAGCAGAGTGAGTACATACCGATGATGAGGAGTGTGTCTACTGTGAGGGCTGCTACAGAACCGATTGAGAATGCCACGTTGCGGAAGCGAATCAAGATGTAGAAGAAGATGGCGATGAGCGCCAAGATTACACTTGTTACCGCAGCCTTTGCCATGTCAGCAGCTACTGAAGGACCAACCTTCTGTGCTGAAATGATAGAACCACCAGCGCGGTTTTCACGATCCTTAAATGTTTCGTAGTCCGCCTGTACGAGGTTAGCACCGTGGAGGGCTTCGTAGATGGTCTGTTCTACCTGAGCGTCGGCGTCTTCAGCGTCGGTGTCGATGAGGTAGTTGGTAGTTACGCGTACAGCCTTGTTGTCTGTTGTAACGATAGAGATAACGCCTACTGAAGCGTTGGGGTCAGCCGCGTTAATCTTAGCTGCAACAGCTTCGCGCACTTGTTCGGGAGTGATGTTCTTATCTTCGAGTTCGATTACGAAGTTGCGACCACCCGTGAAGTCAATACCCTTAGAGAGACCGCGCACACCGAGAGACACAAGACATACTACCACTGCAATACCAAATACAGTGAACGCAGCCTTTGACTTTTCGATGAACTTCACGTGAACATTCTGGAGCCAGTTCTTAGAGAGCTTCGTAGAGAAAGTAATGTTCAACCACTTGTCACGCGCATGGAAGTGTTCGTAAGCCATGCGTGTCATCCATACTGCTGTAAAGAAGCTTGCGCAAATACCGATACCCAATGTGAGAGCGAAGCCGCGGATAGGACCTGTACCGAAGTTGTAAAGAATTACGGCAGTGATGATTGAAGTCAAGTTTGAGTCGAAGATTGCAGAGAATGCGTTGCTGTAACCCTGAGCCAAAGCTTCCTTAATCTTCTTACCAGCGCGGAGTTCTTCCTTCGTACGTTCGTAAATAAGTACGTTAGCGTCCACCGCCATACCGAGTGAGAGCACGAGACCGGCGATACCACTCATAGTGAGGGCAGCCTGGAACGAGATGAGCACACCGAATGTGAAGAAGAAGTTGAGGATGAGCGCAACATTGGCAACCATACCGGGGATGAAACCGTAGTATGCGCACATGAATATCATCAATACCACGAAGGCTACTGCACATGCGGTGAAACCTGCTTCGATTGAAGCCTGACCGAGTGACGGACCAACTGTTTCTTCCTGAACAATCTTTGCAGGAGCAGGCATCTTACCGCTCTTCAATACGTTTGCAAGGTCGCGAGTATCGTCGGTAGTGAAGTTACCTGAAATCTGAGAAATACCACCGTTGATTTCTGTCTGAATTACGGGAGCAGAATATACAAAACCGTCGAGCACGATAGCCACACAGCGCTTGAGGTTCTTGCGTGTAATGCCTGCCCATTCACGACCACCCTGTGTAGTCATGGTCATAGAAACGATGGGACGGTGATACTGGTCGAAGTCGTCCTTAGCGTCGGCGATAACGTCACCAGCAAGAGCGGGTTCGCCATTAGTCTTCTTGAGAAGATAGAGTGCGTAGAAGTTTTGCTGTTCAGGCTTAACCGACCAACCAAACTGGAGGTCCTTGGGAAGCACTGCCTGTGCCTTGTCAGAAGCAAGGATTGCTTCAACCATTTCGCGGTCAGAACCCTTAGCATAACCGAGCACGCAACCGTCTCCATAGGGAGAGGGGCTGAGGTGGTTAAAGAGGGTAGTTGTAGTAGTATCAACCGGATATTCAACCTGTGCTACAGCCTGAATTGCAGCTTGAATTTCTGAAATATTATAAGTTTCCCAGAATTCGAGGTTAGCGCTACCCTGGAGGAGGTTACGCACGCGTTCGGGTTCCTTAATACCAGGCATTTCTACCATAATCTGACCCATCTGGCCCTTACCACGGAGAATCTGGATGTTGGGCTGAGCTACACCGAAGCGGTCGATACGTGAGCGCACAACTTCGTTAGAGTTAGCTACAGCGGCTTCTACTTCGTCCATGATAGCCTTCTTAACTTCTTCATCTGTAGAAGTATAGCTTACGCCCTTTTCCTTGAGCTTTGTAGCAAAGATACCACCGAGTTTGCCTTCGCCCTTCACTTCTTGGTAAGCCTTTACGAAAAGTGTAACGAAGTCATCTTCACCCTTCTTAGCGCCATCCTTAGCCTTGTCAATAGCAGCGAGGAGGTCAGCGTCTTTAGCGTTCTGTTCTCCTGCGAGACTCTTTACCACATCAGGTACGCTCACTTCGAGAATAACGTTCATACCGCCCTTGAGGTCGAGGCCGAGACCAATTTCGAGTTCTTCGCACTCCTTGAGGGTCTTCCAGTTGAGGTAAACCTTTTCGTTGCGCATCGAATCGAGGTAAGCGATGCCGGCATCAACGCCCTGAGTTGCTGTAATCTCAGCAGCCTTCTTCTCATAGTGGCTCGTTACAAACGAGAATGAGAAATAGAAGCAGCAAGTCAAGAACAGCAATACGGCGATTGTTTTTACAAATCCTTTGTTTTGCATTGTTGTTGAGTTATTGTTTAGTATTGTTATATTATTCAAGGGTGAAAATCAGGACTTTTACTGCCTCAAAAGCAGCTAATTGCCCTAAAGGGGTAATTTTCAACGTGCAAATATACAAGTTTTTTCTTAAAGCGAGCGACTTACGCTCTGAAAATTGAGTCTAAAAGCTGTGTATTGGGAATTTTATACCTATAAAGCGCCTTTGCTGCGCCCGAATTCTCGTATGTAATGGCTTTTGAGGTGACAAAAAAGAGTGCATGGGAGTTGGCGAAGACAAATCGGCGCTTAAATCAAACAAATCGGGAGTTAGTTTAATTTAATCGGGAGTTTGTTTTTCGTAAGTGCGGTGCCCTTTTTTCTACACCTTTCTCTCCAATACCTTTCGCCTGTTTCCTGTAGCGTCGATGAGAAACATGACTGGGGAATGGAGGTCTGTAAAGGGTGATAATGCAAGAAGCCACACCGTAGTCGGGTGTGGCTTCTTGAAAGAATGTGTTTGTTCCTACTGATTGCTTAGTACGCAATGCGGTGGGGGAAGGGTTGCTTCGCTGCTGCCTTTCGCACAGTAGCAGGTGCGGGAGTTTCTTCACGCTTCACCTTCGGACCGGGCACATAGGGACTGCGCATCAAGATGTAGCGGATGCGTTCGCACTGCTGAGGGGTGAGTTCGTTAAGGTAACTCACGGCGTAGTCCATGATGTTGGTTGAGATGAACTTTTCTCCCGTAATGCTGTTCGTACGTTCCGCCAACTGCGCTACGAGTTCGTCTGTGAACACACCATCATAAGGGTA
>JAGBYW010000137.1 GCA_017628555.1 Bacteroidaceae bacterium
GATAAGGTTATTCCAAGTGACTTTTTTGTTACTATACATATGCCGTTATTTATGATTGCAAGTGGGTATGTTTTAAATTTTGAAAAAATGAGACAAATTCCACTAAATGCATATGTATATAACAAGTTTAAAAGGTTGATTATTCCATTGTTCTTTTGGTTGATTATTTATAGTTTATTTACAATTCGTATTTTAAGTGTCAGTGAAATTTTTAATATATACTGGTATTTGTTTGCACTCTTCTTATCATTAATAGTTCTTAGGTTGTTTTCATCTTTCATAAAAAATGATATAGTGCTTCTCGTCCTATCTCTTTTGTTTGTACTTATAGTACCGCTCTTTAAGATTTCTCATACTAATTTTATGTTCCCGTTTCTTATCTACGGATATTTACTCAAAAGGTACATAGATAAGATAAATGTTGCATATGCAATATTATTGGGAGGTGCATTCCTCATCATATATGCAACCATTTGGAATGTATCGCATACCGTGTATTTGTCTCCTCTTAATATGTTAGCTATTGATTGTGGGATGATAAAATCTTTTTTGATAAGATTAGTAATAGGAGTCGTGGGATCAACGTGTCTATATTTGATTATTTGTCGTTTACAAAGTAAACATTTCATAAAACAAATATCAAAGTATGGTCGATATACTTTGATATTTTACACGATGACAACTGTGATAAATGGTTTTACGTCACGTCTTTTTTCTTATTTAAATTTCAGTATTCAAAATCCTATATTATTAGAAACTTTATCAATTGTGTTTGCATTTGTGCAAATGTATTTGATATATAAGTTTGCCAAAAGATTTGAAAATAATAAGAGATTTAAATTACTTTTGGGTATTTAGAATTTTCAAAATTCAGACGTATAGGTCAAATTGCCCAAGCATGAAATGAATAGTATTCGTCTGCAACATAATGCCAGTTTAAACGATCCTACTTATGAGAGTGTGGTATATGTATTCTCCTTTTTGCAGAATGAAATAGAAACAGGTGTTGTAAAATAAGGCGGTCTTTGTCTTTTTTGTTATGAAATTATTCTTTGAACTCCTCAAAATAATTGTCGGTAATCAGTTCCAATTTAGTGTGGCGCCTTCGCAGAAGGATTGGGAGCGGATGTTTGTGATGCTTCAGCAGCAGTCGTTGTTGGGAGTGGCGATGCCGATGCTTAAGACGTTGCCACGTGAGCAGTGTCCGACGGGAGATTTGCCTTTAGTGTGGTACACCTTAGGCGACCGCCTGCGTTTGATGAACGCGGATTTGAACCGAAAATGTGTTGAGGTATCGCAGTGGTTTGAGGAGCACGGTTTTTATACTTGTATCCTGAAAGGGCAGGGGAATGCTGCGATGTATCCCGACCCGTCGTTGCGTAATTCAGGGGATATTGATGTGTGGTTGTGGCCGAGAACGGACAACGGACAACGGTCAACGGTGAGCGGTGAAGGGGGGACGGGGACGCTTCTTCCCAAAACTTCTTTGAAGAAGCGTAGGGAGGAAATTCTGAAGTTTGTCAGGGCGTCACTTGGTGAGCAGGATGTGTTTTACCATCATGTGGACTTTCCGATGTTTGAGTGTACAGAAGTGGAGGTGCACTTCATGCCTACTTGGATGAATAGTTATTTTAATAACGATAGGTTACAACGCTTCTTAGAAGCCGAAGCTGGGGGTTCTTTCACCAATGAAACTTCGATAGGGGCGGGGCAAGTTATTCACACGCCGACTTGGGTGATGAATGTGGTGTTCCAACTCATTCATATTCAAAAGCACTTGTTTGCTGAGGGGATTGGCTTGCGCCAGGTGATGGATTATTACTACTTGTTGCTCCGTCGCGGAAGCGAGGATGAGTGTCAGAAGGTGCTGGACGTTGTTCATGACTTGGGACTTGATACGTTCTTGGCTTCCTTGCAATGGGTGTTGCAACAGGTGTTTGGATTGAAGGATGAATACTTGATTGGCACAACGGATAAGGAGAATGGCACGTTGCTTCTGGGGGAAATACTTAGTGGGGGCAACTTCGGTAAGTTTGGTGCAAATAGTGATATCGGAGATTCCGAGCGTTTGTTGGTGCGCATGACAAAGAAATTGCGTCGTGGGTGGAACTTCCGCCACCTTGTGCGTGATGAGGTGCTGTGGATGCCGCTCTTTAAGACGTGGCAGTATTTCTGGAGAAAGATGGTGTGATGAAGGCACACTGAATCCTGCATGAATATTCGGTTTCACACAGAATCCACGTCACTCACAGAATGTAGGTTTTTTCTTTCTTTTCACACAGAATCCACGGAAAACACAGAACTGCGAGGCGCTTCGCTCTCGCACCATGCGGGGTGGAATACGAGTGTAGCGAGCAAATTTCTGTGAAATTTTCTGTGTTTTCTGTGTGCGAAAACTCTTGAGTGTAGTGTTTCACACAGAATTCACGGAACACACAGAACTGCGAGGCGCTTTGCTCTCGCACCATGCGGAGCAAGTTCTGTGAAAATTAGTGATTCCTGTGTGCAAAATGAATCCTATGTGTTATGTTTCTTACAGAACTCATAGTATAGATAAATGGAATCAACTAAAGAATATTGACTTTATGAAATATCTTAATGAGCTGTCATATCAAGTTATTGGTTGTGCTATGGAGGTCTACAAAAATCTTGGGCCTGGGTTGTTTGAAACTATTTATGAGAAGGCGCTTATTCATGAATTAACCCTTGCTGGTATCCCAGTGCAGTCGCAAGTTGTTGTTGAGGTTAATTACAAAGGGATGAACCTCAGTGAGGGACTACGACTTGATCTTCTTGTAGATAACCAACTCGTTGTTGAACTCAAGTCAGTGGAAGAACTTAAACCTGTTCATCATAAGCAATTGCTTACATATCTCAAACTTATGGATAAGCGCCTTGGATTGCTCATCAACTTCAATGTAGCTGACTTAATGTCTGGTATCAAGCGTATCGCAAATTGATGTGTGGTGTTTCACACAGAATCCATGTAATTCACAGGATGTTTTTTTTCTTTCTTCTCACACAGAATCCACGGAACACACAGAACTGCGAGGCGCTTTGCTCTCGCACCATGCGGAGTGGAATACGAGAGTAGCGAGTAAATTTCTGTGAAATTCTGTGCTATCTGTGTGCGAAAACTCTTGAGTGGTGTTTCACACAGAATCCATGTCACTCACAGAACGTAGGTTTTCCTTTCTTTTCACACAGAATTCACGGAATACACAGAATGTAGTTTTTTCTTTCGTCTCACACAGAATGTCATGCGGATAAATTCTGTGTAATTCTGTGATTTCTGTGTGCGAAAAATCTTCTGTGTGCCAAAACTTGTGTGAAATGAATGCCTCCACGCCTTACAGTGAATGTAGGGCGTGGAGTTTTTTTGTGCTTTCTAAATTGACAAATTGTAATTGGTGGGGAGGATATTTCATGTGGAGATGTAAAATATCGTTGGGGAAATGGTGGTGGTATCCCTTTTTTCTTTACATTTGCATTGTAAATGGGGTTCGGGTGAACCCTGCTAATCTAACCTACCAATCTTTACCGACGTATGCTCCCGTAGTGTGAGCAGTACGCCTTTACTAACCATCATTTTATATCATGAAGACGGACCTTATTATGCAGCAGGTGGCTGCTAAGCATCCTGGCGAACCTGAATTTTTGCAGGCGGTTCGCGAAGTCCTTCATTCTATTGAAGATGTGTATAATCAGCACCCCGAATTTGAGCGTGCTAAAATCATTGAACGCCTTGTTGAACCCGACAGAATCCTTACCTTCCGCGTACCTTGGACGGACGATAAGGGAGAAATTCATGTCAACATTGGTTACCGTGTGCAGTTTAATAATGCCATTGGTCCCTACAAAGGCGGTATTCGTTTCCACCCCTCTGTAAACCTCAGCATCTTGAAATTCTTGGGTTTTGAGCAAACCTTTAAGAATGCTTTGACTACATTGCCCATGGGCGGTGCCAAGGGCGGTTCTGACTTTGCCCCTCGCGGTAAGAGCGATGCCGAAATCATGCGTTTCTGCCAGTCGTTCATGTTGGAATTGTGGCGTAATGTAGGTCCCGATCAGGACGTTCCTGCAGGAGATATTGGCGTGGGCGGTCGTGAAGTGGGGTATCTTTACGGCATGTACAAGAAGTTGGCACGTGAACATACTGGTACTTTCACGGGTAAGGGCATGGAGTTTGGCGGTTCCAACCTTCGTCCTGAAGCAACAGGATTCGGTGCACTTTACTTCGTAGAGCAGATGTGTGCCGACTATAATATGGACATCAAGGGCAAGACCGTTGCCATCTCTGGTTTTGGTAATGTCGCTTGGGGTGCAGCTAAGAAGGCCACAGAATTGGGTGCGAAGGTCGTTACGCTTTCTGGTCCAGACGGTTACGTGTATGACCCCACGGGTGTGAGTGGTGAAAAGATTGATTACTTGCTCGAACTCCGCCTCTCGGGTAATGACATCGTGGCTCCTTATGCTGAAGAATTCCCTGAAGCAACCTTCTATCCTGGTAAGAAACCTTGGGAACAGCCCGTGGATATTGCGCTTCCTTGTGCGACGCAGAACGAACTCAATGAAGAAGATGCGAAGCAACTTGTGGCAAACGGCGTGAAGATTGTAGCTGAAGTCAGCAATATGGGATGTACAGCTGAAGCTGTTGACTACTTCGTGGCAACCAAAACTCCCTTCGCTCCTGGTAAGGCTGTGAATGCTGGTGGTGTTGCAACCTCAGGGCTTGAAATGTCGCAGAATGCCATGCACCTCAGTTGGTCAAATGAAGAAGTGGACATCCGTCTCCACCAAATTATGAAGGATATTCACGACCAGTGCGTGCGTTACGGTAAGACGGACGAATATCTCAACTTCGTCAAGGGCGCAAACATCGCCGGCTTCATGAAGGTGGCGCGTGCGATGATGCAGCAAGGCGTTGTGTAAGAAATATAAAATGAGAAAGGAGAAATGAGAACGTCCTCGTGGGGTGTAAATCCTGGGGGATATCTCATTTCTCCTTTTTGTTTTTACATGCTGGGAGGGGGGGAGGACAGAAGAACGTAAGAAACATTCACTGGTGTGGTCTTTCCCCCTATAGTCAAAGTACAGAATGTATTGTATCATTCGAATTAAATATTTTTATTAAATGGTTACACATACTATAAAAAATAGTGTAACTTTGCATTTGGAAAACAAAATTTTAACTCAAAATTTGCTCATGTCACAATTTATTTTAGCAAGCAAGCAAGCAAGCAAGCA